>JAWWPM010000169.1:0-8616 GCA_033854915.1 Nocardioidaceae bacterium | reverse complement strand
CACCTGCGGATCAACCGCCTCAAGGAGCTCGACGAGGTCGACTTCGAGGACGTCGCCGGCAGCAGCCGCACCAAGAAGGAGCTGCTGCAGATGCGCCGCGAGCGCGACAAGCTGAACAAGTCGCTCGGCGGGATCCGCGAGATGAGCCGTACGCCGTCCGCGGTGTGGATCGTCGACACCAACAAGGAGCACCTCGCTGTCGAGGAGGCCCGCAAGCTGCACATCCCGATCATCGGGATCCTGGACTCCAACTGCGACCCCGACCTGGTCGACTTCCCGATCCCCGGCAACGATGACGCGATCCGCGCCGTCGGCCTCCTGACCCGCGTGGTCGCCGACGCCGTGGCCGAGGGCCTGATCGCCCGCTCCGGCGCCAAGACCGGTGAGACCCCCGACGCCGCGGCCGCCGAGCCGCTGGCCGAGTGGGAGCGCGAGCTGCTGGGCGGCGACGCCGAGCAGGCCGCCGTCGCCGCGACCGGTGGCGACGCCACCACCGAGGCGCCCGCGGCCGAGTCCACGGGTGCCGCTGCCGAGGCCACCGAGGCGACCGAGGTTGCTGCGGAGGCCACCGAGGCACCCGAGGCTCCGCTCGAGGAGGCCGTCGTCACCGACGCCGTCGTCACCGAGGCGCCGGCCGAGACCGTCACCGAGGCGCCGGCCGAGACCGTCACCGAGACGCCGGCCGAGACCGTCACCGAGGCTCCGGCCGAGACCGTCACGGAGGCTCCGGCCGAGGTCGTCGCCGAAGCCGCGACGACCGCTCCGGAGGCCGTCGAGACCGAGGCCACCGCCGAGACAGTTGTCGAGACCGGGACCGCCGCTGTGTCGACCGACGGCGAGTTCGGCGCCGACTCGGCCGCTCCGCTCGAGGACGGCTCGGCTCCCGAGGGCTTCGAGATCAAGGGCAACAAGAACTCCATGAAGTTCCACGCCCCGAGCAGCCCGTGGTACTCCCGCACCAACGCCGAGGTCTGGTTCCGCACCGCCGAGGCCGCCGAGGCCGCCGGCTTCGCGAACGCCGAGTCCGGCACCGACATCACCGAGGGTGAGACCACCGAGGCCTGACCGGCCTCACCACGTCGTACGGCGCGCCACCTCGCGCGCCGCACGACGTACCCCCGACAACTCAGACAGGTAGGAACACGATGCCCAACTTCACCGCATCGGACGTCAAGAGGCTCCGGGACATGACCGGCGCCGGCATGATGGACGCCAAGAAGGCGCTGGTCGAGGCCGACGGCGACTTCGACGCCGCCACCGACATCCTGCGCACCACCGGCCAGGCCAAGGCCGCCAAGCGCGGCGCCGAGCGCACGGCCACGGCCGGGCTCGTCGCCCACTCGGCGGGCGTCCTGGTCGAGCTGCGCTGCGAGACGGACTTCGTGGCCAAGGGTGACGACTTCGTGGCCGCGGCCCAGAAGATCGCGGACGCCGCGTCGGAGGCCAAGCCGGCCGACGTCGAGGCGCTCAAGGCGGTCCAGGTCGGCGACGAGACCGTCGGCGAGATCGTCGAGGGCCTGGCGATCTCGATCGGCGAGAAGATCGAGCTCGGCCAGTACGTCCACTTCGACGGCCCGGTCGTCGCCTACCTGCACAAGCGCTCCGCCGACCTGCCGCCCGCCGTCGGTGTCCTCGTCGAGTACGACGGCGACGCGGACGCCGCCCGCGGCGCGGCCATGCAGGTCGCGGCCATGCGCCCGCAGTACCTCACCCGCGACGAGGTCCCCGCCGACATCGTCGAGCACGAGCGCAAGATCGCCGAGGCGACCTCGCGCGAGGAGGGCAAGCCCGAGCAGGCGATCGCCAAGATCACCGAGGGCCGGCTCAACGGCTTCTTCAAGGACGTCGTCCTGCTCGAGCAGCCGTCGGTGACCGAGAACAAGAAGTCGGTCCAGGCCGTCCTCGACGAGTCCGGCACGACCGTCAAGCGGTTCGCCCGTTTCGAGGTCGGCGCCTGACGCACTAGTGTGCGGCCTGGTGGTCTCGACTCCGCTCGACCAGCGGGAGCAGGGCCGCCACGAGCTACGGGGAGGCCGGTTGCGATGAGTCACGCGAGTGATCCGCAGCCGGCCTTCCTGCACCTCCAGACGCCTACGTCGTACCAAGGAGCCGCCCTGTGACCGCCTACCACCGTGTCCTGCTCAAGCTGTCCGGTGAGGTCTTCGGTGGCGGGAATGTCGGCGTCGACCCCGACGTCGTCCACCGGATCGCCGGTGAGATCGCCGAGGTCGCGCGCGAGGGCGTCGGCATCAGCGTGGTCGTCGGTGGCGGCAACTTCTTCCGCGGCGCGCAGATGCAGCAGCGGGGCATGGACCGCGCGCGCGCCGACTACATGGGCATGCTGGGCACGGTCATGAACTGCCTGGCCCTGCAGGACTTCCTCGAGAAGGAAGGCATCGAGACACGGGTCCAGACCGCCATCACCATGGGCCAGGTCGCCGAGCCCTACATCCCGCGCCGCGCCATCCGGCATCTCGAGAAGGGCCGGGTCGTGATCTTCGGCGCCGGCGCCGGCATGCCGTTCTTCTCCACCGACACCGTCGCCGCCCAGCGCGCCCTGGAGACCAAGTGCGAGGTCGTGCTGATGGCCAAGCAGGGGGTGGACGGTGTCTACAGCGCCGACCCCAAGATCGACCCCACCGCCACGAAGTACGACACCCTCACCTTCCAGGAGGCCCTCCAGGGCGGCTTGCGGATCGCCGACGCCACCGCGTTCGCGCTGTGCATGGAGAACAAGCTCCCGCTGATCGTGTTCGGCATGGAGCAGGAGGGCAACATCCTGCGCATCGTGCAGGGTGAGAAGATTGGCACGCTCGTCACCGCCGACTGAGCCACTCGCGCTCGACCACCCAAGGACATCGAAGGGAAGCCAGCCGTGATCAACGACATCCTCCACGAGGCCGACGGCAAGATGGACAAGTCGGTCGAGGCGACCCGGGAGGAGTTCTCGGCGATCCGGGCCGGCCGCGCCAACCCGTCGATGTTCGCCAAGATCATGGTCGACTACTACGGCACTCCCACCCCGATCCAGAGCCTGGCGTCGTTCACCTCGCAGGAGGCCCGGATCATCCTCATCGCGCCCTACGACATCGGGGCCATGGGCAACATCGAGCGGGCGATCCGCGACTCCGACCTCGGCGTGAACCCGTCGAACGACGGCAAGCTGCTGCGCTGCGTCTTCCCGGAGCTGACCGAGGAGCGCCGCAAGGAGTACATCAAGATCGCCAAGGCCAAGGCCGAGGACGGCCGGGTCGCGGTCCGCAACCTGCGTCGTCACGCCAAGCAGGAGCTGGAGAAGCTGGAGAAGGACGGCGAGGCCGGCAAGGACGACGTCAGCGGCGCCGAGAAGCGGCTGGACTCCATGACCAAGAAGCACACCGACTCCATCGACGAGCTGCTCAAGCACAAGGAGTCCGAGCTGCTCGAGGTCTGACCTCGATCCTGCGCGCCCACCATGACCACCTCCACACCTGCGCCTGCCCAGGACCACGGGCGCGCCGGCCGCAACCTGCCTGCCGCGATCACCAGCGCCGTGGTGCTGGTCGCGCTGATCATCGTCACGCTGGTGGTCTGGAAGACGCTGTTCATGGTGGTCGTCGCGGCCGCCGTGGTGGTAGCGGTCTGGGAGCTGCACCGCGGGTTCGCGGCCAAGGACATCGATCTGCCCGAGCAGCCGCTGATGGCCGGCGGCGTGATCATGGTCGTCGTCGCCTACTTCTACGGCGCCCCGGCGCTGGTCACCGCGACCGCCGTGACCGCGCTGGTGATGATGCTGTGGCTGCTGCACCGGGGTGTGTCCGGCTACGTCCAGAACGCCTCTGCCTCGGTGTTCGCGCTCATCTACGTGCCGTTCCTCGGCTCCTTCGTCGCACTGCTGCTCCGTGAGGGCGGCGCGATCCACTTCGACGGCATCGACGCCGGCGTCAAGGGGATCTTCACGTTCATCGCGGTCACCGCTGCCTCCGACATCGGCGGCTACATCGCCGGCGTGCTCTTCGGGCGGCACCAGATGGCACCGGTGATCTCGCCCAAGAAGTCCTGGGAGGGCTTCGCCGGCTCGGTGGTCTTCTGCGTCGCCGTCGGGGTCGCGATGATCGTGTGGGTCCTCGACGCCGACTGGTGGATCGGGGTGTTCCTCGGCCTGATCGCGGTCGTGATGGCGACCCTCGGCGACCTGTGCGAGTCGGTGATCAAGCGCGACCTCGGCATCAAGGACATGAGCCAGGTGATCCCCGGTCACGGTGGCCTGATGGACCGCCTCGACTCCCTGCTCGCCACGATCGCCCCGATCTGGCTGCTGCTCCACTACCTGGTCTTCTAGCCCGCCCTCCGTCGTGGACCTCTATCTCGTGCGCCACGGACGCCCGCTGGTCGACCCCTCCCGGCCGGCCCACGAGTGGCACCTCGACCCGGCGTACGACGACGACGTGCGCGCCCTGCGCAGGCGCCTGCCGATCACCGCCCGGTGGTTCTCCTCCTCCGAACCCAAGGCGTTCCTGACCGCCCGCCTGCTCACCGAGGAGCCGATCGAGGTGGTCGCCGACCTGCGCGAGCACGAGCGGCACAGTGCTGAGTGGATCGAGGACTTCGAGCCGGTCGTGGCCCGCGCGTTCGCCGAGCCCGACCTCCCGGCGTACGACGGCTGGGAGCCGTTGGCGCAGACCCGACGCCGCGTGGTGCGGTCGGTCGCGGAGATCGTGGATCGCGCGGGCGAGACCGACCTGGTCCTGGTCGGCCACGCCACGGCCTGGACCTGCCTGGTCTCGGCCCTGACCGGGCATCCGCCGGACCTGGTGGCGTGGGCGAATCTCGCGATGCCGGACGTCATCCAATGCGGTGACCCTCGGGGTCGGGGTGACATGCTGGGCTCATGAGTGAGCCCGGCGCGCGCGCCGCTGACGACGCGGGTGCCGGGAGACCTGTCGCCGAGCCCGAACCCGACCCCGAACCGGCCCCGGTTTCGGTCACCGGGACGACCGACGACGAGCCCGCCGACCGCCACGAGCACGACGAGCCGGCCGCCCCCGCCGACCGCGATGAGCACGACGAGCCGAACTGGTGGCACCGCTCGCACCCGACCTTCGCGGGGGTGGCGGGCTTCTTCACCGGCATCGTGTTCGTGATCGCCGTACCGGGGCTCTACGCGACGCTGTTGAACGCGTTCCTCGGCGAGAAGACCGCCGAGCGGCTCTTCCCCTACGTGCTGATCGCGCTGCTGATCCCGATCGGGCTGCTGTTCGCGCGCAAGACCCGGCGTTTCGGCCAGCTGATGCTGGTGGGCATGGTCGCCACGGTGCTCGTGGTGGCGGTCACGGCCGGCATCGTGCTGTGGGTGCTGATCTCGCTCGACAAGTGACCATCGGTTTCTCAGGGCCTTCACAGCAGCGACACTGAACGACCCACCGGCCCCGCGCCGTATTTCTCCTTGCAACCGAACGAGGAGAAGAACCATGAAGATCCCTGCCCTGATGGCCGTCGCCGCCGCCTCGCTGCTCACCCTGAGCGCCTGCGGCAGCAGCAGCTCCACGACCGCGACACCCGCCGGCGGAGGTGGGGCCTCGAGCGCCCCCGCCACCGGCAGCGGTCTGCACGTCGCCGACACGTCGCTGGGCAAGGTGCTCGTCGACGCCAACGGCCGCACCGTCTACATGTTCAGCCCGGACAGCTCGGGGAAGTCCACGTGCGACTCGTCCTGCCTGCAGTACTGGCCGCCGGTCGCGCCGGGCAAGGCCGCCTCGACGGTGACCGGCAAGGTCGCCAGCACGTCGACCACGGCCGGTGGCAAGATCGCCACCGTCGCCGGCTGGCCGCTCTACACCTTCATCCAGGACCAGCAGCCCGGTGACGTCGCCGGAGAGGGCTTCAACGACTTCGGCGGAGTCTGGTACGCCGTGTCCCCGTCCGGGCAGCCGGTCAAGGGCGCGGGGGCGTCCTCCTCGAGCTCGGCGCCGACCCGGGGTGGCTACTGAGATTCGTGACGGCCCGCCCGTGGATGGGACACTGGGCGGGTCATGACCGACTCTCCGAAGCAGCTTCCCCTGGTGATGTCCGAGCCGCGCGGCCGGGCCAAGCCGCCGCGCCACCTCGCGGACCTCACCCTCGATGAGCGCACCGCCCTCGCCGCCGAGCTCGGCCTCCCGGCGTACCGCGGCAAGCAGCTGTCCCACCACTACTTCTCACGGCTGGCCGACGACCCGGCCGAGATGACCGACCTGCCGGCCGTCCAGCGCGACGAGCTGGTCGCCGCGATGCTGCCGCCGCTGATGACCCCGCTGCGGACCCTCGAGGCCGACGGTGGCACCACCCGCAAGACGCTCTGGAAGCTCTTCGACGGCGCGCTGGTCGAGTCCGTGCTGATGCGCTACCCCGGCCGGGTCACCATGTGCGTCTCGTCGCAGGCCGGCTGCGGCATGGCCTGCCCCTTCTGCGCGACCGGCCAGGGCGGGCTGCAGCGCAACATGTCGACGGCCGAGATCGTCGAGCAGGTGGTGGCCGGTGCCCGGTCGCTGGCTCGCGACGAGGTGCCGGGTGGGCCCGGGCGGGTGTCCAACGTGGTGTTCATGGGCATGGGCGAGCCGATGGCCAACTACAAGGCCGTGATCGGCGCCGTACGACGTCTCACCGACCCCGCCCCCGGCGGCCTCGGGATGAGCGCCCGTGGGGTGACCGTGTCGACGGTGGGCCTCGTGCCGCGGATCAACCAGCTGACCGAGGAAGGCATCCCGGTCACCCTCGCGCTGTCGCTGCACGCACCCGACGACGAGCTGCGCAACGAGCTGGTGCCGATCAACACCCGCTACTCGGTGGCCGAGACCGCCGACGCCGCATGGAACTACGCCCGCGTCACCAAGCGCCGCGTCTCCATCGAGTACGCCATGATGCGCGGCATCAACGACCAGGCCTGGCGCGCCGACCTCCTCGCCGACGTACTCCTCGCACGCGGCGACTGGGGCTGGGTCCATGTCAACCTGATCCCGCTCAACCCCACGCCGGGCTCCAAGTGGACCGCCTCCGACCCTGCCGACGAGCGGGAGTTCGTACGCCGTCTCGAGGCGCGCGGCATCCCCACCACCGTGCGCGACACCCGGGGTCGCGAGATCGACGGCGCCTGCGGGCAGCTCGCGGCGACCGAGGTCTGACTTCGCGCGTCGGGGCTGCCAAATCCCCCGCCTGAGCGGGGAATTTGACGCTTGTAGGGGTCTGCAACCCCCTACAAGCGTCAGGAAACCCCCACAACCCAGCGCGTACGACGTGGGGCCGGCGCCACAGCTCACCCGTCGACCAGCGCCGCGGCCTCCTCGATCGAGTCGACCAGGTGGACGTGCGGCTCCATCGCCCGGCCCCGGGCCAGGGCCTGGAGCAGCGGCCAGGCGGGGTAGTCGACGGTCCAGTGGGCGCGGCCGACCAGGACCATCGGTGCCACCGAGTCGGGAGCGGCGTAGTAGTTCTCGCACGCATCCTGGAAGATCTCCTGCACGGTGCCGGCCGCGCCGGGCAGGAAGACGATCCCCGCGTCACAGACCTGGAGCAGGATCGCCTCGCGGGTGGCGTTGCGGAAGTACTTCGCGATCGCGGTGGCGAAGACGTTGGGCGGCTCGTGGCCGTAGAACCACGTCGGGATCCCGAGCGTGGGGGAGGCGCCCAGCTGGTCGGACAGCGAGTCGACCGGCAGGGCCGCCGAGACCCAGGCATCGACCGACGGCCGGAACGACGGGGTGTCGGCCAGCCAGGAAAGGGCCTCGTCGAGAGCCTCGGGCCCGGCGTGGGCCAGCCGCCCGCCCAGGTTGGCCGCCTCCATCGCCCCCGGGCCACCGCCGGTGGCGACCGTGTGGTGGGCGCCGAGCAGTGCGCCCAGGTGGGCCGCCTCGGCGTAGGCACGCTCGCCGCGCATGAGCTCGTGGCCGCCCATCACGCCGACGAGGTGGCGCCCGGTCAGCCAGCCGGTCAGGGCCTGGTCGACGGCGTGGTCGTGCAGGGCCTGGGCCAGTGAGTCCGACGGCGTGGGCGGGCGCAGCGACCACGCGTACGTGCGGGCGTCGAGCGAGTCGGTGTAGGAGGGAGTGTCGTAGAGCTCGGCGGGGGAGTAGAGCGTCGTCCGGTAGGGGTCGACCGGCACCCCGCCGGTGTCGAGGGCAAGAGCCCCACCCCGCGGCGCGTCGGCCATCGAGCCGACCCGGATCGACCGCCCACGGAGCTTGCGCACGACCGAACTCTAGAACGCGTGCGCCATCAGCTCCCCGAACAGCTCGTGCTCGTCGGCGTCCAGACCCTTCCCGCGGAACCAGCCGCAGATGTTGGCGCAGTCGCGCATCAGGAAGTCCATGCCGTTCTGGTTGCCGACCAGGTCCACGATCTGCGGCAGGTCGATGATCACCAGGCGTGGCCCCGCGGCGAGGATGTTGTACGCCGACAGGTCACCGTGCACGATCCCCGCCTGCACCATGGTGGCCAGGCAGTCCCGGAGCTGGTCGAAGTACGACTGCAGCAGCTCCGGGTCCGGGCGGGTCTGCGCCAGCCGCGGCGCGGTCTCGCCGTCGTAGGTGATCCACTCCATCAGGATCTCGGTGCCATCGATCTGCACGGGGTAGGGGACCGGCAGGCCGAGGCCGTGCAGGC
>JAWWPM010000168.1:0-2952 GCA_033854915.1 Nocardioidaceae bacterium | reverse complement strand
GCAACGACCAACGAGCAGCCGCTCTTGCACCCTGGCTCGAGCACTACAACACTGACCGACGCCACAGTGCACTCGGGGGACTCCCACCCATCAGCCGGCTACCAACCTGATGGCCGAGTACATCTAGACCTCAATACGGGCGAAGGCGCGTCTAGGGTTGGCAGATGGCGCCTGAAGCTGGACTCACGGTGGCGGTGACCGGGCCGACGGGGACCTTCGGGCGCGCGCTGATGCCCCTGCTCCAGGAGGATGATCAGGTCGACCGCGTGATCGGCATCGCTCGGCGGCCGTTCGATCCCGCCGAGCATGGCTGGACGAAGATGGAGTACCGACGCGGTGATGTCCGCGACGCCGACGCACTGCGGACGGCGTTCGATGGGGTCGACGTGGTCGTGCACCTGGCCTTCCTGATCCTGAGTGGCGGCAGGAAGAAGACTCAGGCGATCAATATCGAGGGCACCCAGAACACCTTCGGCGCGGCAGCGGATGCTGGGGCGAAGAGGTTCGTGTACGCGTCGTCGATCGCGGCCTACGGATTTCACCGCGACAACCCGATCGGCATCACTGAGGACTGGGCGACCCGGCCGGCCGACCGGCTCTTCTACGCCCAGGAGAAGGCAGAGCTCGAGCACCGACTGCAACAGGAGGCCGCCACGCACCCGCAGACCGCGCTCTACCTGCTACGTCCCCGATCGTCCTGGGCCCCGACGCGGTCGGCGCCAAGGTCCACATCCCCACCGTGCTCGGGCCGGCGGTGCGTGGAGTCGGCGCAGCACTGCGGCACGTTCCGGCCTTGCCGGCCCTCGTGCCGGACCTGCCGCTCCAGCTGATCCATCAAGAAGACGTGGCCGAGGCGCTGCGCCTGTGTGTGGTCGGCGCCGGTGCGCCGGGGGCCTACAACATTGCCGCTGATGACGTGGTCACCGGCGTCGACGTCGCCCGGGAACTCGGGCTTCGCGCCTTCCGGATCCCCGGCGGGCCTGTCGCTGCGATGGCACGAGTCGCCGCGAGACTCCCGTACTTGCCCTCCGGGGCGCAGTGGGTCGAGGTCATGGGCCACCCGGCGATCATGGATACCACCAAGGCGAAGACCGAGCTCGGGTGGAGACCGCGGCACACCGCGATCGAAGCACTCAGGTCGACGATCCGCTAGTCAGGACCTTCACGCGAGGGATGGCCACGGCAGCGGAGGCTTTGTCCAGTTCGTGCAGCTCAGGGTGCCATGTGGGCGTTCGGGTCCAGCTGGCGGAGCAGGGCCGTCATGACGTCGTCGAGCTGGGCCAGCTGCCTGGCGCTCAACGCGTCGAAGACGTGGCGCCGTACGTTCGCGACGTGCTCTGGTGCCGCGGCCACGATCGTGGCCCAGCCCGCGTCGGTGAGGGTGGCGTTGGTCGCGCGACCGTCGTCGGGGCACGGCAAGCGTTGCACGAGGCCGCGGTTCTCGAGCCGGGCCACGACGTGCGAGAGACGCGGGAGGGTGGCGTTGGTGCGTTGGGCGAGCGCGGTCATCCGCAACGTGCACTCGGGGCTCTCCGAGAGCACGGCGAGGACGAAGTACTCGTAGTGGGTCAGCCCGGAGTCACGGCGCAGCTGGGTGTCGAGCACACCCGGCAGCAGCTCGGTGACGGCGAGCAGCTTGACCCAAGCCGCGCGCTCCGCTTCGTCCAACCAGCGCGTGTCCATGCTCACCACGGTAGCCCATTACTTGACGGAACAACTAAAGTGGTGCCATAGTTAGTTGAACTTACAACCAACTACCACTCGAGGAGCTCTCCATGGCACACGTATCCATCATCGGCACCGGCAACATGGGTCAGGCCATCGCGGCTGTGGCAGGCCGGGGCGGCCACGCCGTCCAGCTGCTGGGCCAGAGCGACACCGACACCGCCGTGGCCGGCGACATCGTCGTCCTCGCGGTTCCCTACCCGGCGGTCGGCACCGTACTGGCCGAGCGCGGCGACAGCCTCGCCGGCAAGATCGTCGTCGACGTCACCAACCCGCTGAACTTCGAGACGTTCGACTCTTTGACCGTGCCGTCCGACAGCTCCGCGACCGCCGAGATCGCCGCCGCACTCCCCCACTCGCGCGTCCTGAAGGCGTTCAACACCACCTTCGCCGCCACCCTCGCCGCGGGCTCGGTCGGCTCGCTGACCACCACCGTCCTCATCGCCGGCGAGGACGCCGACGCGAAGTCGACGCTCGCCGGAGTCATCACCTCCGGTGGCTTGAACGCGATCGACGCCGGGGGCCTGTCCCGCGCCCGCGAGCTCGAGGCCGTGGGGTTCCTGCAGATCGGCCTGGCCGCCAGCGAGAAGATCGCCTGGACCGGCGGCTTCGGCGTCGCCGCCTGACCACTCCACCACCGAGCACCGGGAGCGCCCATGACCGTCAACGCCGTCCGCCTCAACCCGCCGTGCTGTACGTCGCCGACCTGGAGCGCAGCGTCGACTTCTACCAGCAGGCCTTCGCCATGGAAATGGTGGCGCGCGAGCCGCGTGCCAACGCCGCCTTCCTGCGCCTGCCCAGGTCCGGCAACCACCACGACCTCGGCCTGTTCGGGGTCGGCGCGCAGCCGGCACGGCCACGCGGCAGTCTCGGGCTCTACCACCTGGCCTGGCAGGTCGACACCATGGAGGAACTCCAGGAGGCGCGGCTCACCCTGGCGAACCTCGACGCCTACACCGGCGAGTCCAGCCACGGCGCGACCAAGAGCATCTACGCCCACGACCCCGACGGCAACGAGTTCGAGGTGATGTGGATGCTGCCCAAGGCCCAGTGGGGTGAGTTCGTCAACGCCGCACCGGTCGAGGGTCTGGACCTGGCCGGCGAGGTACGCCGGTGGGCCGGCGTGCGCACCGCGGCCGAGCTGGTCCCGCTGGACAAGCGATGACCACGCCCTTCTCCACCCCGGTCGTCGCGACGAACGGCTCCGACGACCCCGCAAGCGACCCC
>JAWWPM010000167.1:0-3319 GCA_033854915.1 Nocardioidaceae bacterium | reverse complement strand
GCCTACGACCTGTTCATCCTGGGCTGGTTCCCCGACTACCCGGACGCCGACGACTACCTGTCGCCGTTCATGGTCGACGGTGGCTTCTTCCAGAACGGCTACAAGAACGCCAAGGTGGACAAGCTGGTCGCCAAGGAGCAGGGCAGCAGCAACACGGCCACCCGGGAGAAGATCTTCGGACAGCTGCAGGACATCGCAGCGAACGACGTTCCGTTCATCCCCTCGTGGGTCGGCCAGAACACGGCTGTCTACGGACAGGGCATGTCCGGTGTCGAGGACACCCTCGACCCGTCGTTCATCTTCCGGTTCTGGCTGGTCACCAAGGCCGGCTGAGCACACCACAGCACACGGTCGTGGGGGGAGACCCTGAGGGTCTCTCCCCACGAGCCGTGCCAGGAGGCACCACTCCATGACCCGTGCTGGATCGGGATCCTTGCCCCGCTACATCCTGCAGCGCATCCTGTTGGTGATCCCGATGATCTGGGTCATCCTCACGCTCGTCTTCTTCGTCCTGCGCGTCGCGCCCGGTGACCCGGTCTCGGCCGCGCTGGGCGGCAAGCTGAACGCCCAGGCCCTCGAGCAGCGACGCGAGGCGCTCGGCTTCAACCGGCCGCTGATCGCCCAGTACTGGGACTACCTGTCCTCGGTCGCGCACCTCGACTTCGGGACCACCTTCAGCGACAACCAGCCGGTGCTCCGGGTGGTGCGCGACAACGGGGGAGCGACCTTGAGCCTCACCCTCGCGGCGTTCGTCATCGCGCTCCTGGTCGGCATCCCGCTCGGGCTGCTGGCCGGCCGCTACCGCGACTCGGTCGCCGACGTCGTGATCCGGCTGTTCGGCATCGTCAGCTACGCGGCGCCGATCTTCTTCGTCGGGTTCCTGCTCCAGGTGTACGTCGCTGCGCCGCTCGGTCTGCCGACCTCCGGCGACGCGAGCCCGATCACCATCTTCGAGGTGCATCCGAAGACCCACATCCTGCTGATCGACGTCTTCCTCAGCGGCAACGGCACCGCGATCCAGGACGTCCTGAGACACCTGGTCCTGCCCGCGGTCACCCTCGGCCTGCTGATCTGCGGGGTCTTCATCCGGTTGGTGCGGGTCAACATGCTGATGACGATGCAGGCCGACTACGTCGAGGCAGCCGAGGCCCGAGGCATCCAGCGCGGCAAGGTGACGTGGCGCCACGCCTTCCGCAACGCGCTGGTGCCGGTGATCACGGTGGTGGGCCTCCAGTTCGCACTTCTCCTGGGCGGAGCCGTGCTGACGGAGACGACGTTCAACTGGCCGGGGCTCGGGCAGAAGCTGGTGCTCTACATCAACAACCGTGACTACGGCGCCGTCCAGGGCATCGTCACGGTCTTCGCCATCGCGGTGGTGATGATCAGCCTGCTGGTCGACATCGTGAACGCGCTCATCGACCCGCGAGTGAGGTTCTAGTGAATCACCCCACGATGCGCGGCGTCCTCCGTACCCTCGTCAAGCCGTTCACGCAGACCACCGGGCTGGCTCGCTGGATGCTGGTGATCGGGGTGCTCATCACCTCGGTCTTCGTCGTGTGCGCGATCTTCGCGCCCTGGCTCGCGCCGTACGGCTTCGCCCAGTCCTCATCCGGTGGCGTCGAGTTCCCCAAGGTCGGGCATCCCAGCTCCGCGCACCTGTTCGGCACGGACCGGTTGTTCTTCGACGTCTTCTCCCGGGTGATCTGGGGCGCCCGCACGGCCCTCGAGGTCGTGATCCTCTCGATGCTCGTCTGTGTCGTGATCGGCGTCCCGCTGGGGCTGGTCTCCGGCTACTACGGCGGCTGGCTCGACCGGATCCTGGTGCTGATCATGGACGCGCTCTACGCGTTCCCGTCCTTCCTGCTCGCGATCGTCTTCTCCTTCCTGCTGACCAACCTCCTGGGCGGCACCGTGGTCGCGGTGTCGATGTCCTTGTCGGTGATCTACGTCCCGCAGTACTTCCGGGTGGTCCGCAACACCACGCTGAGCGCGAAGGAGGCGACGTACGTCGAGGCGGCGCGCGCCATCGGTGCGAGCGACCTCGCCATCATGCGGCGCTACCTGTTCGGCAACGTGATCCAGAGCGTGCCGGTGCTGGGCACGCTGAACGCCGCCGACGCCATCCTCACCCTGGCCGGCCTCGGCTTCCTGGGGCTCGGCATCCAGTCGACCGATGCGGCCGAGTGGGGCCACGACCTGAACCGCGCGCTGGCCGATGCCGGCGCCGGCGTCTGGTGGACCGGGCTCTACCCGGGGCTGGCCATCGTGCTGCTGGTGACCGGCCTGACGCTGGTCGGCGAGGGCCTCAACGAGACGCTCAACCCCACACTGCGCCGCCGCCGGCTGCTGCCGGTCGTGATGCCGCAGCGGGAGAGCACGACGCGGCACGAGGAGCAGAGCTGAGATGACCATGGACCTGACCGACGACACGGTCGCCTCGCCCACGAACGAACCCGTGATCTCGGCCCGCGACGTACGCGTCTGGTACGGCACGACCCGCGGCGCGATCCGGGCGGTCGACGGCGTGAGCTTCGACCTGGCACCGGGCGAGACGTTGGGCCTGGTGGGGGAGTCGGGCTGCGGGAAGTCCACTCTCGGCCGGGGCCTGATGGGACTGCTGCCGGACGGCGCCAAGCGGGACGGCGAGGTGCTGTTCCGCGGCCGGGACATCTTCTCGCTCACCGCGAAGGAGTCCTACCGGCTGCGCGGCAGCGAGCTGGGCATGATCTTCCAGGAGCCGCTGACCCGGTTGAACCCCCTGATGCGCATCTCGCAGCACTTCGAGGAGACCATCAAGCAGCACGAGTCCGCGTTGTCCAAGGACGAGATCCGGGACCGCGCCCTCGACGTGCTCCGGCTGATGGGCATCCCCCCGACGCGCTACCGGTCCTACCCCCATGAGTTCTCCGGCGGCATGCGGCAGCGGCTGATGATCGCCCTTGCGCTCGTGCTCCGCCCCGCGTTCGTGGTGGCAGACGAGCCGACGACGGCGCTCGACGTGCTGGTCGAGGCGCAGATCGTGCAGATCCTCAACGACCTCCGCCGCAACTTCTCGACCTCGCTGCTGCTGATCACCCACAACGTCGGGATCGTGGCGGAGGCGTGCGACCGGGTCGCGGTGATGTATGCCGGCCGGATCGTCGAGCAGGGCCGCGTCGCCGATGTCTTCCGCAACCCCCAGCACCCCTACACCCGGGAGCTGATGCGGTCGACGATCTCGCTGCGCACGACCGGGCTCAACTTCATCCCTGGCGCACCGCCGGACCTGGTCGACCCGCCCGACGGTTGCCGGTTCCACCCGCGCTGCCCGGACGCCATG
>JAWWPM010000166.1:0-3117 GCA_033854915.1 Nocardioidaceae bacterium | reverse complement strand
CGGTCCTCGAGGTCGCGATCGACGACTTCCGTTGGCCGGGGCACGCGTTCCGCGTGGTCGCCAACCCGCCGTACGACGGTGTGAACGACCTGGTGCGCCGGCTGCTGCGCGAGCCGTACCTGCTGTCGGCGGACCTCGTGGTGGCGCAGGGCGCGGCGCGGGGGCTGCTGCGCCGTGCGGGCGGGACCCCGGCCTCGCTCACGCTCGGGCTGCGGGTGCCGCTCTCGGCGTTCGGTCACCCGCCCCCGAGCGACGCGTGCGTGCTCAGGATCCGCCGGTCAGGACCGGCTCCCAGGCCCGGGTCGCGACCGCGAGGGCGTTCCAGGCGTTGATGGTGACGATGAGGGAGAGCAGGGCACCGACCTCGTCGGGCGACCAGTGGGCCGCGACGGCGTCGTAGTCCTCGGCCGGGACCCGGGTCGCGGCCAGCAGCGTGACGGACTCGGTGAAGGCCAGCGCGGCGCGCTCGCGCTCGGTGAAGAACGGCGACTCGCGCCAGATCGCGACGGCGTTGACCCGCTGTGTGCTCTCGCCCGCCGTCGCCGCGTCCGTGGCATGGGTGTCGACGCAGTAGGCGCAGCCGTTGATCTGCGAGGCGCGCAGCCGTACCAGCTCGCGCAGACCGGCGGGGAAGCCCACCCGGTCGAGCTCGCGGGTGGCGGTGGTGTCGAGGTGGCTCATCGCCTTGCTGTACGACGGCACGGCGGCGTCGACGTCGAGGCGCCGAGGCACCTGGTGGAGGCGGTCGGAGGTCCGGGTGGTGGTGTTCATGACTCCAGCCTAAGCGTGAGGCGGACCAGTTGGATGGGCCAGTTCTGGATGGTCTGACTGGTCCACATGGGAGGGTGACCCGGTGGACCTGCACGTGAGTCTCGACAGCCGTGGCGACCGGACCGCGAGGATCTACGTGGCCCTGCGGGCGGCCGTGCTCGACGGCCGGCTCGCGGCCGGTGACCGGGTGCCCGCGACCCGCGACCTGGCCCGGCAGCTCGGGGTCGCCCGGGGCACGGTCAGCGTCGCCTACGACCGCCTCGCCGCCGAGGGGTTCCTCCAGAGCAGACCCGGGGCCGGCACCTTCGTCACCACCGTCCCGCTGAGCTCACCTGCGGCCGAGCGACCGGACCGCCGGGCCCGCGCGGGCGCCGTACGACCGCTCGACCTGTGGGACCGGCCGATCGACGCAGCCGCTCGCGGCCGCGTTCTGCACGACCTCGGCATCGGGCTGCCGGATCCCGCCCTGTTCCCGCTGCCCGTCTGGCGTCGGCTGGTGTCCCAGCAGCTACGGCGCTCGCGGCTCACCGAGGCGACGTACGGCGGGCGCGGGTCATGGCGTCTCCAGGCGGAGATCGCACGCTTCCTGGGGCTCACCCGCTCGGTCGTCGCAGCCGGCGACGACGTGATCGTGACGGCCGGCGCCCAGCAGGCGGTCGACCTCGTGGCCCGGGTGCTGGTCGCCCCGGGTGACGTGGTCGCGGTGGAGGACCCGGGCTACGCCGCGGTCACCCGGCTGCTGGAGACCCACCGCGCGGTCGTGCGTGGGGCACCGGTCGACGCCGAGGGGCTCGTCGTCGAGGCTCTGCCACCCGACGCGCGGCTGGTCTATGTCACGCCGTCCCACCAGTTCCCGACCGGGGTCTCGCTCTCGCTGCGGCGCCGCGCCGCACTCCTGCGGTGGGCGGTCGACCACGACGCGGTCGTCGTCGAGGACGACTACGACAGCGACTACCGCTTCTCCGACCAGCCGGTCGAGCCCCTGCAGAGCCTCGACCGCGAGGGACGGGTCGTCTACGTCGGCACGTTCTCCAAGTCGCTGCTTCCTGCTCTGCGAACCGGATTCCTGGTCGCGCCGCGCTCGCTCCAGCCCGCGCTCCGCGAGGCCAAGCTGGTCACCACCTGGGAGGGCGATGCGACCACCCAGGGAGCGCTCGCGGAGTTCCTGGCCGAGGGCCACCACGCCGCGCACGTACGACGTGCCGGCCGCGTCTACCGCGAGCGTCGTCGCCTCCTGCTCGCCGGGCTGTCGGCGCTCGACGACGTCCTCGACGTCGTGCCGTCGGTGGCCGGGCTGCACGTGTGCGCCCACTTCCGGGATCCGAAGACCGACGACCGGGCCGTGGTCGCGAGAGCGGCGGCACGGGGGGTGCGGCTCGAGCCGCTCTCGGACCACTACCGCGAGCAGGAGCCGCGACCGGGGCTGGTGCTGGGGTTCGGCGGCATCGACGCGGAGGCGATGCCCGACGCGCTGCTGCGGCTGACCGGCGTCCTGCGTCCGAGCCGTGGTCAGGAGACCTCGACGGGCTCCGCGGGCGTGTAGTCGGGGTCGGCCGACGGTGCGTCCGGGTGGGCGCTCGAGCCGGCCTGGGCCTGCTTGGACCAGTTCTCCAGCTCGCTCATCACCTCGGCGTGCTTGTCGACGCAGATCACCATCAGGTCGCCCGGGTTGGCGCGCACCAGCGCGTTGCGCACGGCCTCGATCTCGTCGAGGACCAGCTCGACCTGCTTGCACCGCGCACCCTCGGCCATCGCCGCCTTCACTCCCTCGGCCACCAGGGCGGCGGTCTCACCGCGTGTCCGTCGCCGCAGTGCGACGTCCTCACGCACGATGACCACGTCGAAGTGTCGGGCCGCGACCTGGCCGAGCTCACGCATGTCTTCGTCGCGCCGGTCGCCCGCGGTGGCGATGACGCCGATCCGCGACGGCTTGCCGAGCTCGGAGGTGCTGGTCAGCGTTTCACCGACGCGGTCCACGAAGTCGCCGAGCATCCGCATGCCGGGGGCGTTGTGGCAGTAGTCGACGATCACGTTGACGCCGTTCACGTCGACCTCGTTGAGGCGGCCGGGGGAGAGGTAGTAGCTGGTCGAGAAGGTGCGCAGGCCCTGCCGGATGTCGTGCAGCGGCGCCCCGGCCGCGAAGGCGGCGGCCGCGGCCGCCAGCGAGTTCTGCACGTTCATCCGCGCCCGGCCGTTGAACGTGGCGGGCAGCAGGTGGGTCCAGGCCAGCTGCATCTCGCGCCGGCCGTGCTTGACCACGATCATCTCGCCGCGCTCGGACGGGTTCAGCACCAGCGCCTTGCCGCCCCGGCGGCAGTGGGCCTCCACCATCTCGCGGACCTCGGA
>JAWWPM010000165.1:0-3001 GCA_033854915.1 Nocardioidaceae bacterium | reverse complement strand
CCGGCAGCAGGTCCGGGGTGAACTGGGCGCGCGTGAACCGGAGGCCCAGGGCCTGCGCGAACGAGCGGGCGGCGAGGGTCTTGCCGAGCCCCGGGAAGTCCTCCAGCAGCACGTGCCCACCGGCCAGGATGCCGGCCAGCACCAGGGTCAGCGCCGGCCGTTTGCCGACGACTGCCCGCTCCACCTGGTCGAGCACCTCGCCCGCGAGCCGGGTGGCACCGGGTACGTCGATCGCATCGGTCTGGGTCACAGGTCCTCGATTCGTCGGAGTACGGCGTCGATCTGGGCGAGCGTCATCCGCCGCGGCGGCCGGGCGTCGATGAGGGCCACGGTCTCGGCGCCGAGCAGCCGGGCGGTGCGGGCCGGGTCGGTGTCCCAGCGCACGTCGTGGCGGAGCACCAGCCGGCGGTCGGCCAGCCCGCGGAGCTGGACCGCGAGCGCGGTGCTGGGGTCGCGCGCGGTCAGGTGCCCGGCGACCACCCGGTCGAGGGCCCAGAGCCGGCCGTCCCGCGAGGCGGCCGTGGCGGCGGTCTCGACCGGCGGGGTGCGCCACCCGGTCCCGGGCCGCGTGTGCAGGACCAGCCAGGCGAGGACGGCGTACCCGACCAGCGCCAGCACCAGGGCGCCGAGCGCGAGCACGTCGGGGCCGCTCATGGGCGCGTCATCGGCGCGCGGCAGTCAGGTCGTCGTGCAGGAGCGTCAGCGCCGCGCGGGCGCGGTCGCGGTCGGCCTCGGTGAGCTCGTGGGAGGAGAACCGGGCCACGCGGTAGAGCCGGCCGAGCTCCCGGGCGGCGAGCGTCGCGACCTCGTCCACCGGCAGCGAGTCCAGCATCCGGGTCGTGAACTCGACGGACGTCTCCCACCGGTGCCGGGGCAGCCCGGCCTGGCTCGCGATCCGCTCGAGCCGGCTCCACGCCTCGACCACGCCGTTGCGGGGGGTGCCGCCGTCGACGGCCGCGAGCTGCGCCGCCCGGTCGGCCGCCACCGCGGCCGCGAGCTGGTCGGCCGACGGGACCAGGAGGCCGGCGTCGGCCGCGGCGTCCTCGTCGTCGTCGGGCAGGTCACGCCAGACCCGCAGCAGCCAGCGGGGCAGCCGGCGCGCCAGCCAGGCGAGGGCCAGGGCCGCGAGCGCCGCCAGCACGACGTACCGGATCCAGGACAGGTCGATCGCCGACGGCGGGTGCGCCTTCGTCTTCGCCACGTGTGCCTTGGTCCCGTGCTTGGCGCCCGGGACCGGGGCCGGCGTCAGCGTGCTGCTCGGCGAGGCGGAGCGGTGGTAGCCGACGTCCGGCGTCCGCACCGGTCCGGCGGTGGCGCCCCAGGCCACGACCATCACCCCGAGCAGGCAGACCAGCGCCACCAGCGCGGTTCGCCCCCGATCGGTCACCCGGTCAATCTATGCCGACGGGCCCCCGGTCGACGGCCGCGGCTACAGCACCGGCGCGAAGGGCGTGGTGCCCTTTACCAGGTGCAGCCCCGCGAAGCCCGCGTGCGCCTGCGCGAAGGCGACCTCCTTGGCCAGGTCGCCGACTCCGTTGGACCCCGCGAGGGGCGCCAGGGTGACCGTGGACAGCACGCCGAGCGCGCGGCCCCGGGCGTCCAGGAAGCCGCTCCCGGAGTCGCCGGGGATGCCCGGTGTCACCGTGTAGACCGGGTGCGACCAGCCGCCGTCGGCCGGGTCGTCGCCGATGCCTGCGCCGACCTTCGGCGAGAGCTGCTCCACGCCGCCGCGGAGGCTCGAGCTGCCGTAGGAGTAGACCTTGTCGCCGGCCGCCACGCCGCCCGAGTGCAGCCCGACCGGACCGCCCCAGAACGGCACGCTCGGGTTGACCTTGCGGACGTCACCGCTGTCGACCCGCACCAGTGCCAGGTCGTTGTAGGCGCACGTGTTCGCGGCCGTGGTGCCCAGCCGCTTCATGGTCAGCCAGGACGAGTAGACGAGCGTGCCGTGGCCGACCGCGGTGCCCTCGGTGGCCGGGTTGCCGCCCTCGGCGAACGTCACCCGGGTGCCCAGTGGCAGGGACGCGGCCTTGCAGCCGTCGGTGTCCGTCGCAGCACCGGTGCCGGCGCAGTGCGCGGCGTAGCCGACGAAGGTGTGGCCGGCGCTGTCGGCGTAGACGAAGTTCGCCGTGCACTGGGCGCCCTTGGTGTACATCTGCGTGCCCGGATGGATCTTTGCGGACGCGGCCGGGGCGTACGCCGTGGTGGCGTCGGCGGTGCTGGTGCCCGCGGCGTACGACGCGGCGAGCAGGGCGGGCAGGACGGCGATCGCCAGGCGGGCGACACGGGAGCGAGTCATGCCCGGTGCAACGAGGCAGCGGGCGGGCGGTCACGGCGGCGGCGCACATGCGTGGTTGTCGGTGCCGCGGACGGCCGCCTGACAACGACCACCACGTATTTGCGTGGTTGTCGTTCACGCACGGAACCGGCCTCCCCGAGATCGGAAGAGGCCGGTTCACGTGAGTCGGTGGACCACTCGGTCACAGGACCGGGTTGAACGGCTCCGTCCCGTTGACCAGCGCGAGGCCGGAGATGCCGGAGTTCGCCTGCGCGAACGCCAGCTCCTTGGCCAGGTCGCCGATGTTGTTCGACGCCGGGAGCGGCGCGAGGCCGAGCGTGGAGAGCACGCCGATCGCCTTGCCGCCGGCGGTCATGAACCCGCTGCCCGAGTCACCAGGGATGCCCGGGGTGACGGTGTAGAGCGGGTGCGACCAGCCGCCGTCGGCGGCGTCGTCGCCGAGGCTGATCCCGGTGTGCGGCGACAGCGGCGAGAGGCCGGCGCGGAGCGAGGAGTTGCCGTAGGTCCAGACCCGGTCACCGGCGGCGGTGCCGTCGGTGTCGATGCCGGTCGGGCCGCCCCAGAACGGCACGGACGGGTTGACCTTCGAGACGTCCGCGGCGTCGACCTTGACGAGCGCCTGGTGGTTGTTGGCGCAGGTGTTGGCGTCCGTGGTGCCGTGCTGGTGCATAGTGTGCCACGTCGTGTAGACGAGCTGTCCGT
>JAWWPM010000164.1:0-7313 GCA_033854915.1 Nocardioidaceae bacterium | reverse complement strand
TGGTGGTCAACGCCGAGGACATCCTGGCCGAGCTCCATGCCCAGGCCGGCTACCACGAGGGCCTGTTCAAGCTGGCCAGCGACCCACGGGTCACCCGGCCGGGCACCTGGATCCGCCGTTACTCCATTGACGAGCTGCCGCAGCTGATCAACGTCCTGCGCGGCGACATGAGCCTGGTCGGTCCGCGCCCGCCGCTGCCACTCGAGGTCGACCGCTACACGCTGACCCAGTCGCGTCGGCTGCGCGTCCGCCCGGGCATGACCGGCCTGTGGCAGGTCTCCGGCCGCTCCGACCTCTCCTGGTCCGACGCGATCCGGCTCGACCTCTACTACGTCGACAACTGGTCGATGGTCCAGGACGTGATGATCCTGGCCCGCACCGTCGGAGCCGTGCTCAGTTCCCGCGGCGCCTACTGATCGAGGCCCTCGGCGAGCAGGCCCTCGAGGTACGCGCCGTACCCGCTGCTGGGCAGCGCCTCGGCCCGCGCCCGCAGACCCGCGTCGTCGAGGAAGCCCATCCGCCAGGCGACCTCCTCGGGGCAGCCGATCTTCAGACCCTGCCGCTCCTCGATGGCCTGCACGAAGCTGCCGGCGGCGATCAGCGACTGCACCGTGCCGGTGTCGAGCCAGGCGGTGCCGCGCTGCATCACCTCGACCCGGAGGCGGCCCGCCTCGAGGTAGCGCCGGTTGAGGTCGGTGATCTCGAGCTCACCGCGGGCCGACGGCCGCAGCGTGCGGGCCTCGTCGACGACGTCGCTGCCGTAGAAGTACAGCCCCGGCACGGCGTAGTGGCTGCGCGGACGGGCCGGCTTCTCCTCCAGGGAGGTGGCCCGGCCCTCGGCGTCGAAGGTCACCACGCCGTACGCCGAAGGGTCGTCCACGCGATAGCCGAAGATCGCGGCACCGTCGATGTCGGCGAAGCGACGCAGCTTCGCGCCGAGACCCGGGCCGTAGAAGATGTTGTCGCCGAGCACCAGGGCCACCGGCTCACCGGCGATGTGGTCGGCACCGATCAGGAACGCCTGGGCCAGGCCGTCGGGCGACGGCTGGACGGCGTAGCTGATCTCGATGCCGTACGACGAGCCGTCACCCAGGAGGCGCCGGAACGACTCCGCCTCGTGCGGCGTCGTGATCACCAGGATCTCCCGGATCCCGGCCAGCATCAGGGTCGACAGCGGGTAGTAGATCATCGGCTTGTCGTAGACCGGGACCAGCTGCTTGCTCACCGCGAGGGTGATCGGGTGGAGTCGGGAGCCGGTGCCACCAGCCAGGATGATGCCGCGCATGCCGGACATCCTAGGGACGAGCAGGGTCCGTAGGATCGCCCCCATGGACCACATGCTCGTCACCGGTGGCGCCGGCTTCATCGGCACCAACTTCGTCCGGCACGTCCTCGAGCACACCGATGCCAAGGTCACCGTCCTCGACAAGCTGACCTACGCCTCCAGCCGCGCCGCGCTCTCGGACCTGCCTCCCGACCGGGTCGACCTGGTGGTCGGCGACATCGCCGACGCCGCTCTCGTCGAACCTCTCGTGGCCGCCCACGACACGGTGGTCCACCTGGCTGCCGAGTCGCACAACGACAACTCGCTCGACGACCCCACGCCGTTCGTGATGACCAACGTGGTCGGCACCTTCGTGCTCCTCGAGGCCGTGCGCAAGGTCGACGCCCGGTTCCATCACGTCTCCACCGACGAGGTCTACGGCGACCTGGCACTCGACGATCCCAAGCGGTTCACCGAGGACACGCCGTACCGACCCAGCAGCCCCTACTCCGCCACCAAGGCCGGCTCCGACCACCTGGTGCGCGCGTGGGTCCGCAGCTTCGGGCTGCGGGCGACCATCTCCAACTGCTCCAACAACTACGGGCACTGGCAGCACGTCGAGAAGTTCATCCCCCGTCAGATCACCGAGGTCCTCGAGGGACGACGTCCCCGGCTGTACGGCGACGGGCTGCAGGTCCGCGACTGGATCCACGCCGACGACCACAGCGCGGCCCTGCTCGCGATCCTCGAGCGCGGCACCATCGGGGAGACCTACCTCGTCGGCGCGGACGGTGAGCACAGCAACCGTGAAGTGGCGAGCCTGCTGCTGAGGTTGATGGGCCGCCCCGAGGACGACTACGACCTGGTCGCGGACCGAGCCGGGCACGACACCCGCTACGCGATCGAGTCCGGCAAGCTCCGCCTCGAGCTCGGCTGGCAGCCGCGCTTCGGCGACTTCGAGGCCGGCCTGTCCGACACCATCGACTGGTATCGCTCGCACCGCCCGTGGTGGGCGCCGCACAAGGAGACGACCGAGGCGGCGTACGCCGCGAAGGGTCAGTGATGTCGGGTCTCTCGGTCGAGCAGACCCCGATCCCCGGGCTGCTCGTGCTCCGTCTCGACCTGCGCCATGACGACCGCGGCTGGTTCATGGAGTCCTGGCAGCGCACCAAGATGACCGCGCTCGGGCTCCCGGACTTCGGCCCGGTGCAGTCCAACGTCTCCTTCAACGCCGTGCGTGGCACGACGCGTGGCTTCCACGCCGAGCCCTGGGACAAGCTGGTCACCGTCACCACCGGGGCGGCCTACGGGGCCTGGGTCGACCTGCGCGCCGGCGCCACCTTCGGTACGACGTTCGCGGTGGACCTGGTGCCGGGCGTGTCCGTCTTCGTGCCCCGCGGCGTCGGCAACGGCTACCAGACCGTCGTCGACGACACGGCGTACAGCTATCTGGTCAACGACCACTGGCGCCCGGACCTCGCCTACCTCGCCGTGGACCTCGCCGACCCGGCCCTGGCGATCGCCTGGCCGGTGCCACCCGAGGAGCGCACGCTCTCCGATCGCGACCGCACGACTCCGCTGCTCGCCGACGTGACGCCCGTCCCCCGGCAGGCGCCGCTGGTGCTCGGGGCCGACGGCCAGCTCGGGCGGGCGCTCCTCCGGGCGCTGCCCGACGCCCGTGGCGTGACGCGTGCGGAGCTCGACCTCGGCGACACCGAGCAGCTGGAGGCGTGGCCGTGGTCCGGGCACGACGTCGTCCTCAACGCCGCCGCCTACACCGCGGTCGACCTCGCCGAGACTCCGGACGGTCGCCGCTCGGCCTGGGCCGTCAACGCCGCAGCCCCCGCGGTGCTCGCCCGGCTGGCAACGCGGCACGGGTTCACGCTGGTCCACTACTCGACCGACTACGTCTACGACGGTGCGCGCGCTGAGCACGAGGAGGACGAGCCGCTGTCACCGCTCGGCGTCTACGGTCAGTCCAAGGCAGCCGGTGACCTGGCCGTCGCGACCGCGCCCCGCCACTACGTCCTCCGCACCTCCTGGGTCGTCGGCGACGGACCGAACTTCGTGCGCACGATGGCGCGTCTGGCCGACGAGGGAGCCAGCCCGGCTGTGATCGGCGATCAGGTGGGCCGACTGAGCTTCGCCGACGAGATCGCCAGGGCGACCGCCCACCTGCTCGGCAGCGACGCGGCGTACGGCGTCTACCACGTCAGCAACGGCGGGCCGCCGACGTCCTGGGCCGGCATCGCGCGCGAGGTCTTCGCGCTGCGGGGGCGCGACGCCGCGGATGTCCGCGAGGTCAGCACCGGGGAGTACGTCGCCGGGCGGCAGGTCGCCCCGCGTCCGCAGCACAGCCTGCTGTCGCTGCGGCGGATCGAGGCGACCGGCTTCGAGCCGCGAGACGCCGAGGTTGCACTCCGCGACTACGTCGCCTCTTGGCGGCCGTAGTCGTCCTCGAGCCGGACGATGTCGTCCTCGCCGAGGTAGGGCCCGCGCTGGATCTCGATGATCGTCAGGTCGTCGTCGTGCAGGTTGGAGATGCGGTGCGACGTGCCGGTCGGCACGTCGACGGTCTCGCCGAGCGCCAGCACGACCGTCTCGCCGTCGACCAGACAGGTGGCCGTGCCACGCACGACGTACCAGTGCTCGGAGCGTCGGGCATGGGTCTGCAGCGAGAGCCGGTGGTGCGGCCGCACCTCGATCCGCTTCACCTTGAAACCCGGCCCCTCATCGAGGACGTGCCACGAGCCCCACGGTCGGTCGGAGCTGATCTCCGCCATCGACACCCCCTCAGTCGCGTGCGTGGACGACAGTCTCCTCCATGTCGTCCAGCAACCGGGGCTGATTCGCGGGACCACGGCTGTCGGCACAGGCCCGGGCCATGGCGTCGACCACGTCGCTGCGACGGCCGGTGCCGGTCAGCGAACCCACCTGCTCCAGATCGATCGCCTCGACCGGGACGTGGGAGATCAACGGGTGCCAGGGGCGGGTGTCGCGGGGCTCGAGATCGCCGAAGAGATCCTCGTGGAGCTTCTCGCCCTGCCGCAGACCGGTGAACTCGATCGGCACCCGGCGATGGTGGAGCGCGATGAGGTGGTTCGCCACGTCGAGGATCTTCACCGGCTTGCCCATGTCGAGCACGAGTGCCTCGCCGGGCCGGCCGATCGCGCCCGCCTGCACCACGAGCTGGCAGGCTTCCTCGATGGTCATGAAGTAGCGGGTGACGTCGGGGTGGGTAACCGTGATCGGACCGCCGTTGGCGATCTGCTCGGCGAACGCCGTCAGCACGGAGCCTCGGCTGCCCAGCACGTTGCCGAACCGCACCGAGAGGTAGCTCCCGGGCGCGCGACGCGCATAGGTCGCCGTGATGCGCTCGGCGAGCCGCTTGGAGTAGCCGAGCACGCTGCAGGGGTTGGCTGCCTTGTCAGTGGAGACGTTCACGAGCCGCGAGACGCCGGCTTCGGTGGCGGCCTGCAGCACGTTGGCAGTGCCGATGACGTTGGTCTTCAACGCCTCGCCGGGGTACTGCTCGAGCATCGGGAGATGCTTGAGCGCGGCCGCGTGGAAGACCACGTCGGGTCGGCGGCTCAGGAAGATCTGGGTCAGCGTGCGGGCGTCACGGATGTCGCACAGGACGACGTTGTGGTCGTCGAGCATCGCCCGGCCGGTCAGGGACAGCTGGACCGCGTGCAGCGCCGACTCGTCACGGTCGAGCATGATCAGCTCCGACGGCCCGAACGCTGCGATCTGCCGGCACAGCTCCGAACCGATCGAACCCCCGGCTCCGGTGACGAGCACCCGGCGGCGTGTGATGTAACCGGCGATGGACGCCACGTCCGTGTCGACCTGGGTGCGGCCCAGGAAGTCGCTGAGGTTGATGTCGCGGATGTCGCGGATGCCCACCTGGTCGCGCAGCAGCTCCGAGGTCGACGGGAGGACCTTCACCGGGACGCCTGCCGATCGGGCCGACTCGGCGATCCGGGAGATCACATGGGAGGACGCGCTGGGGATGGCCACCACCACGACCTCGGCCCGGAACCGTTCGACCAGCTCGCTGAGCTGCGCGATCTCGCCGAGCACCGGTACGCCGCGCACCCGCAGGTGGCGCTTGGCCCGGTCGTCGTCGACGAAGCCGATCGGGTACCACTCGCTACCGGCGTCGCGCAGCATCGACCCGACCAGCTCGCGGCCTGCGACACCGGCGCCGACGACCAGCACCCGTGAGGACGACGCCGACAGACGGGTCGTGAGCGGACGCTCGACCAGCGAGCGCCACAGGCCACGGCCGAGCCCGGCCGCGACCACGAAGCAGATGGTCGCGCCGACCGGCACCGAGCGCGCGACGAAGATCTCGTGCAGGTTGCCGGAGAAGACCAGGACCCCCGACACGATGGCGAGGGTGGTGACCAGCAGCATCTCCTCGAAGCTGCCGGTCGGAGCGCGCCCGAGGATCATCCGCGTGACGAGGCTCAGCGCCAGGTAGATCGCCGCGAGGGTGGCCGCCATCGCCACCACCTGGTGCCACGGCGCTACCGCGGGGTGCTCGTAACGCAGCAGGGTGGCGACGGTTGTCGCGGCAGCCCAGGCGAGCGTGTCGTAGCTCACCTTGAGCAGCGGCGCGTAGCGCCGCAAGACCTTGATCACATCCATGTCCGAGTCCTCATACCCCTTCAGCGTGAACGCGAGTTCTTTCGTCACCTAGCGGGACCGGGCGGTTGTTCCCACCTGCTGTGCGTGGTCCCTCCAGTCGGACGCAGGATCCCTCGAAAAAGTTCAGTGGTAGACCCAGATGGGGGCGGAAGTGACTGTGAGCCGCTTGCCGTGATGGATCCTGCTGACGTCTCCGGTCATTGACTGTAGATGACGCGCTCCGGCCGGAGCAGGGACAGAGGTCCTGCCCTTCGGCACCCAGTAGATCCAGCTGGTGTGACCACTGCGGGTGAGCGTGCAGGTGTAGAGGTGGGAGCGCCGGTTCTTCTGGCACCCCTTGACCTTCTGTCCGGTCAGCCACTTCTTCACCTGCGAGAACGCCCGGCCGGCCGCGGTCGGGGTCACGCCGTCGGCCCCGGTCATCTGGATGTCGGCGACATCGAGCCGCCCCCAGTCGAACCAGTAGACCCGCTGGATCCGCGCGGCTGCGTTCAGCACGTAGGTGCGGACGACGTACGACGCCTGCTTGGTCGCGGCCGAGTGGTGCGAGATCGGGTTGTTGCCGCCGACGACGCCGTAGTTGATCTCGACGTTCCACAACGGCGCCGACACCTTCTGTGCGGCCAGGATGTGGCGAGCCTTGGTGATCAGGGCCAGCGAGTCCTCGGGCGTGCCGGACTTCACCGGGTAGGCGTCGATCCCGACGGCGTCCACGAGGTTGCCGATCCGCTTGCCACCGACCTTCTGGGCGAAGAACTTGCTCATCCAGCGCCGCTCATAGCTGAGCCGGAGCACCATCGCGGGCGCCACGACCGTGGCGCGGCGAGCAGCCTTGTGGATGATCTTGGCGGCCGCGGAGACCAGCGCGGCCAGCTGGTGCTGCGAGCCGGCCCAGTTCGAGGTGATGTTGGCCTCGGGCCAGATCTCGTAGTCGAGCCGCGTGCCGTAGCGGTCCACGACATGCTGCACGTAGGTCTTCCACGCGGCCATCTGCGGCAGCGTCGCACCGACCAGCGTGCTCGTGGGGTCGGTGGAGTGGAAAGCCGGTGTCTGGCCGAGCACGAGCAGGGGCTGGGCTCCGTGACGGTGGGCCTGGTTGACCAAGGTGTCGAGCTGCGAGAAGTCGAAGACATTCGGCGCGGTCTCGAGGTTGGGCCAGTACACGTTGTTGAGGGTGAGGTTGACCGCGCCCACCTTGGCCTTCGGGAAGGCGGTGGCGAGCAGCGGAGCGTGAATGGCGAAGAGCTTCGAAGAAGTCGTGGAGCCTGACGTGGCTGTGGTCGCGGTCTCATCGTCGGCCGAGCGACCGGAGGCTGTCCCCGACGCGCACGCCTGCACCGCGAGGGCCAAAGCCGTCGCGGCGACGCCGAGCCTCACGACCCGGCCACGCATTGTC
>JAWWPM010000163.1:0-4427 GCA_033854915.1 Nocardioidaceae bacterium | reverse complement strand
AACCCGCTGCCGCGCTAGCTGACCGGGTCAGCCCCGGTCAACTCCGCGAAGACCTCCGCCACACGCTGGCGGAGGTCTTCGAGCGTCCCGGTGTTGTCGATGACGTGGGTCGCGACAGCCAGCCGGTCGTCCCGGTCGGCCTGGGCTGCGATCCGGGCAGCGGCCTCCTCGGTCGACCAGCCCCGGTCGTGCACCAGCCGCGAGACCTGGACCTCCGGTGGTACGTCGACGACGAGGACCGCGTCGAACGACCCGGCCTGGCCGGTCTCGGCCAGTAGCGGGATGTCGTGGACGACCAGCGCGCCGGCTGCCGCGGCCGCTTCCAGCTCGGCCGCACGGCGTCGTACCAACGGGTGCACGATCGCCTCGAGCGCGGTCCTTCGGGCCGGGTCGGCGAAGACCAGCGCCCCCAGCCGTGGCCGGTCCAGGGCACCGTCGGCGCCGAGCACCTCGGGGCCGAACTCGGCGACCACGGCGGCAAGGCCCGGCGTCCCGAGCGCGACGACCTCGCGAGCCAGGACGTCGGCATCGATGACGACCGCCCCATGATCAGCGAGCAGGCGCGCCACAGCCGTCTTGCCCGCGCCGACCCCACCGGTAAGACCCACTCGCACGGGGGAAACAGTACGCAGGGCCTTCCTCTGGGGCGGCACGAGTGCTTAGGGTGCCCTGAATCCTCATCGCGCCCCCCGGCGCTCTCGACACCCCATGAAGGGAACCTTCGTGCATCCCACCAGGAACAAGTTGCTGACGGTGTCCGCGATCGGCGGAACCGTTCTCGCGGTCAGCATGCTTGGACTGCCCAGCCAGGCTGCCACCAGCGGCCCGGCCGGCGCGGCCCACTCCTCGGGCGTCATCGGAAGCGAATCCGCTCACCGGACGCCCGGCGCCATCGACACTCGCCAGCTCACCGGTCGCGCCGCTGCCAGAGCCACCGCCACCGTGCTCACCTCCCGGAGCCGGGCCGACAACCACTACCTGCGCTCCCTCGGGGCCCAGTCCCTGATCAGCTACGACCCGCTCACCGGGACCCCCCGCAACCTCGGTCGGATGAACGGCTACCTCAGCGGCCGCTCGTCGGCTCCGGCCCGCGGCGTGGCGATGTCCTTCGTCCGCTCGCACCTCTCGGTCCTCGGCCTGAGGTCCGCCGACCTCAAGACCCTGCGGTTCCGTGGCGACTACGTCGACACGATCGGCGTCCACAACCTCTCCTGGTCGCAGTCGGTGCGCGGCATCCCCGTGTTCGGCAACGGCCTCAAGGTCAAGGTGACCCGGGACGGCCGCGTGCTGTCGGTCCAGGGCAGCCCGGTCTCCGGCCTCGCCAGGATGACCGCCCGGGCACCGAGCGCCCTGCGCGTCTCCGCCGCCTCGGCGCGCACCACCGCGGCCCGCAACGTCGGCGGCTCGGCAGCCCACGTCGCGGTCGCCAGCTCGCGCGGCGGCACCGCCCCGTCGACGAGCTGGGCCAACCACGACTACGCCAAGCGGGTGTGGTTCCTGACCGCCTCCGGGCTGCGCCCGGCGTGGTCGACCTACGTGCAGACCGGACCCGGCGCGGCGTACCAGCACGTCGTCGACGCCGCCTCCGGCTCGGTCCTCTACCGTCGCTCGACGGTCGACAGCGCCGATGGTGACGCCTTCGTCTACGACAACTACCCCGGTGCCAAGCGGGGCGGGACCGCCCGGGTCGTCAACCTGATCACGAAGGGCTGGCTGACCAAGCGCGACAAGTTCCTCAACGGCAGCTCCGTGGTGGCCTTCGACGACCTGAACGACGACAACCTGATCTCCAGCAACGAGAAGACCCCGGTGCCGGGCAACAAGAAGGGCGCAACCTTCCCGCTGGTCCCGTTCGGCAAGTCGGCCTCCGGGTTCTGCAAGACCTTCGTCTGCACCTGGGACCCCAACACGGTGCGCTCCTGGAAGACCAACCACAAGGGCGACGCCGCCCAGGCGTTCTACCTCGCGAGCAACTTCCACGACTACCTCGCGCGGGGCCCGATCGGCTTCACGACGGAGGCCGGCAACTTCTCCGCTGCCGGTGGTGACCCGGTGCTGCTCAACGCACTCGACGGCGCCGCGACCGACGGTCACGGGATGCCGGACGCCAACCACATCGACAACGCCAACATGAACACTCCGCCCGACGGCGTTCCGCCGACGATGCAGATGTACCTGTGGCACTTCCCGGGCACTTCGGACGACCCGGCCACCGGCGACCCGTTCGTGCCCACCAGCGGCTCGTTCGACGCTTCCATCCTCTACCACGAGTACACACACGGCCTGTCCAACCGGTTGGTGACCGACGCGGCCGGCAACGGTGCCCTCAACAGCATCCAGTCCGGATCGATGGGCGAGGCGTGGAGCGACTACTACGCCCTGGACTACCTGGTGAAGAAGGGGCTGCTCAAGGACACCTCCAAGCCCGGCCAGCTGCTCGAAGGCGCCTACGTCGCCGCCGGCCAGCACTCCGTGCGCACCATGGCGATCGACTGCCAGCCGGACTCCAAGTCCGCCGGCTGCACGTCCGGGTTCGACGGAAGCAAGGGTGGCTACACCTACGGCGACTTCTCGACGGTCATCGGGGCTCCCGAGGTGCACGCCAGCGGCGAGATCTGGGGCCAGACCCTCTGGGACATCCGGACGGCGCTGGGCCACCATGTGGCCGACACCCTGATCACCCGGGCCATGTCCCTCTCGCCGGCCGAGCCGTCGATGATCGACATGCGCAACGCGATCATCCAGGCCGACGACGTGGCCTACGGTCAGTCGCACACCACCAAGCTGTGGAAGATCTTCGCCAAGCGGGGCATGGGTTACTTCGCCGCGGCCACCGACGGCAGTGACACCGCCCCGGCGGAGGACTTCCACCGGCCGCCGGCACCGCAGTCTGCGCGGTTCGACCTGACCGGCAAGGTCACCGACCCCACCACCGGTCTGCCCGTCGAGGGTGCCATCGTCCAGATCGCCGGGCTCGGCGACCGGGGCATGGCGGTGACCGACGGCACCGGTGGCTACACGATCCACGGCCTGTTCGCCGGCACCTACCCGAAGGTGATCGCCTCGGGTCCGGGCTACGTCCCGGATGTCGAGTCGGCGACGGTCCCGCAGACCGCGTCGGAGGACTTCCTCATCAGGCGCGACTGGGCCGCCGCCAGCGGTGGCGCGTCGGTGGTCTCCTTCACGGGGCCGAACTTCGCCCCGCAGTGTGGTCCGAGCGGTGCCATCGACCTGAGCCTCGGCACGGGTTGGGGCAGCACCACCGGCGACAACCAGGGCACGCCCACCAACGTGTTCGTGCCCAAGGAGATCGTGGTCGACATGAAGGAGCCGATCAACATCTCGTCGTTCGGCGTCGACCCGAACGCGACCTGCGGTGACCCGGGAAGCTCGTCGACCGGCGCCTTCTCGATCTCCACGTCGACCGCCGGCCCGAACGGCCCCTGGACCGACGTCGCCTCCGGCGTCTTCGGCTCCGCCGACCGCGGGCGCCTCAACCCGGTCACCCCCAGCGGCAGCAACACCGGGGTGCAATGGGTGAAGTTCACGATCAAGGGCAACCAGGTGCCGGACTTCGCCACCAACTGCCCGAACGGCGCCTTCGGTGGCTGCACCTTCACCGACCTGTCGGAGTTCGCGGTGTTCGGTTCGCCCACCCCATGATCGGTCGCTGACCGACCCAGCACGGCCCGGACGGGCCGGCCCTTCGGGGCCGGCCCGTCCGGCATTTCAGGGCCAACAGGTGACGGGTAGGTGCGGCACCTGGTTTTGCCTCAGGAGGCCACGCAGGCGGTGGACGACCGGGCGAGAGTGCCCGGGAACGCGCCGTAGGCGGCACGCCATCGAACCCACAAGGCGCGGTGGCCAGGCCGAGGAGCAACGGTGCTGCGAGGCTCCGCGAGATCCTTCGCCAGCACCTCGAACCGGTCGAGCCCCGGTCGCCTGGCGCAGCTGCGTGTCGCGACGGACAGCAACGTGTAGCTCGTTGCAGCCGTGACCGGCAGGCCGTGGGTACGGACCCGGCCATCGTGGAGCAGGCGGGCGACAACGTGGCGGACCGGGCCGACGCGCGGGACGGCCACCGAGAGCTCTGTGGACCAGGACCCCGCCAGCCGATCGTCCGTGCCACGCACGGCGAAGGCATAGCTGAGCCCGGGTCGTAGACCGGTCACCACGGCCGAGGCCACGGTGAGCCGACGAGGATCGGCGATCCATGGTGCACCGGGACGGTCGACGCGATAGACCAGCTCGTATGCGTCCGCCTGATCGGTTGCAGCCCATCCGAGTGTGACGGCTCCCTGCACCGAGCCCACCCCGCTGGCCCATGCCGGCGCCTGCGGACTTGCTCCGGTCGGGGTCGCCTGTACCGGCTGGCTCAGTGGGCCGTCGCCTCCGCCGTTCCGTGCCTGCACGGCGAGGTCGTAGGG
>JAWWPM010000162.1:0-7203 GCA_033854915.1 Nocardioidaceae bacterium | reverse complement strand
GGGGTGTCGCTGGCCAGCTGGCACCGGCCGTCGTCCTCGATCACCTACACCGTGATCTCGAACTGGTCGCAGGGCTCCTGGCCGATGGTCACCCTGCTCAACGCTCGCCTGGGCACTTGAGGACGCGCGGAGCCGTCGCACGGTGGGCCGTGACGAGCCAACCGGTGTCCGGTCCGCCAAACTGGTCGGGTGACCGCGTCGACGAACGATCCCCTCACCGTGTCCGCCCCGGAGCTCGATCCGGCCGCGCTGCACGCCTCCCTGAGCACCTTCTGGGGTCTGGAGGGGGAGCTCACCGCCGTGCACGGTGAACGCGACCGGAACTTCCGGGTCGACACGGCCGACCGTCGCTACCTGCTCAAGGTGCACAATCCCGCGGACGCGGAGCAGGTGCTGGACCTCCAGCACTCGGCGCTGCGCCACATCCGCACCGTGGCACCCGACGTGCCGGTGCCCGACGTCGTCCCGACCCGAGACGGAGACCCGTGGGTGGTGCTGACCGGGCTCGACGGACGCCGCTCGCTGGCCTGGGTGATGACCTGGCTGGAGGGCCGGCACCCGCGCCCGGAGGAGCCGGGAGCCGCGCAGCTGCATGAGTGGGGGCGCACCTCGGCCCGCCTGGGACAGGCACTTCGCGGGTTCGTGCACGAGGCCGCGTCGTACCCGATCGCCTGGGACGTACGACGCCTCCCGCAGCTGCGACCCTGGCTCTCGGCGGTCGAGGAGACGCAGCGTCCAGCGATTCGCGTGGTGCTCGACCGCTTCGACCAACGAGTGACCGCCGAGCTGCTCAGGATGCGCGCACAGGTCGTGCACAACGACCTCGCTCCCACCAACGTGCTCGTCGACGACACGCTGGCGGTCACCGGGATCACCGACTTCGGAGACATGACGCACACGGCACTCGTCTGCGACCTGGCCGTGACGACAGCCGATGTGCTCAGCGGTCGCGACGACGGTCTGGAGCTCGCGCACGAGGTCCTGTCGGGATACGACACGGTCACCCGGCTGGAGCCGCAGGAGGTCGGGCTGCTCGCCGACCTGATCGCCGGTCGCTACGCCGCGGCCATCCTGATCACCGCTTGGCGGACCCGGGAGCAGGGCTTCGCACCGGAGATCGGCGACGAGGCCCACCGCCAGCTCGAGTCGATGCTCGATCTCGGCCTGGACAGGCTCAACGCCGGGTTCACCGCCGCCGTGAGCGACAGCAGGAGCCGGACGACTGTCGGTCGCGAGCTGCCCTACCGCCGGCGACCCACGGCGGACCTCCTCCGCGCGCGCTCGCACCTGTTGGGTGGGCTGGAGCTGAGCTACGCCCATCCGGTGCATCTCGTGGGTGGACGCGGGTTGTTCCTGGAGGCAGCAGACGGGCGTCGCTACCTCGACGCCTACAACAACGTGCCGGTGCTGGGGCACTCCCATCCGGCGGTCGTCGACGCGGTCTGCTCCCAGCTGGCCACGCTCAACACCAATAGCCGCTACCTCCAGGAGGCCCCCGTCGAGCTGGCCGAACGGCTGCTGGCGACGCTGCCGCCCCGGTTCGACCGGGTCTTGCTGGTGAACTCCGGCAGCGAGGCGAACGACCTGGCGTGGAGGATCGCGCGCCATGCGACCGGCGCCTCGGGCGGTCTCGCGACGTCCTGGGCCTACCACGGGGTCACGGAGGCGACCTTCGCGTTCTCACCGGAGAGCTGGGGCGGCAAGCCTGCTCCGCCCCACATGCGGCTGGTCGACCCGCCGCCGACGTCGTCGGCCGCGGTGGCGTCTGCGGTCGAGAGCCTCGTGACGGCGGGCCATGGTGTGGCCGCCCTGTTCGTCGACGGCGTGTTCACCAGCGACGGCATCCACGGGCCGGCTCACGAGTGGACCGTCGAGGCCGCCGCCCTGGTGCGGGACGCGGGCGGACTCTACGTTGCCGACGAGGTGCAGGCGGGGCACGGGCGCACGGGTGCGGACCTGTGGAGCTTCGTGGCCGGCCAGGTGCCCGCTGACCTGGTGACCCTGGGCAAGCCGATGGGAAACGGCTACCCGGTCGCCGCCGTGTGCGGTCCCGCGGAGCTGGTCGACCCGTTCGTCGCGGACACCGACTACTTCAGCACGTTCGGTGGCGGCACCGCCGCGTGTGCAGCAGCGATCGCGGTGCTGCGGACGATCGACGAGGAGCACGTCGTCGCCCGGGTAGCCGAGACGGGCGCCCGGCTGCTCACCGCCCTCCGCGAGGTCGCCGCCGCAGACCCGCGGGTGGGCGACGTACGCGGCTGGGGCCTCGCGGTCGCGCTCGACATCGTCGACCCCGCAACCGGTCGGTCCGACCCCGACCGCACCAGGAGGATCGTCGACGGCATGAGGGACAGGGGCGTGCTGATCGGCCGCACCGGGCGGGAAGCCTCGACGTTGAAGATCCGGCCACCGCTGGTCTTCGGCGACGACCACGCCGACCTGCTCGTCGAAGCGCTGCAGGCGACCCTCGGCGTCGACCGATGACGTCGCACCGGCTGGCAAACAGCGACGTGATCGCCTTCGCCTCGACCACCGAGCTGGCCCGGGCTCGCGCCTTCTACCAAGGCACCCTGGGGCTCACCCTCGTCGAAGAGAACGCCTACGCCTGCGTGTTCGACGCCCACGGCACGATGCTCCGTGTCACTGCCGTCGCCGTCGTCGCGCACCCCGGCTACACCGTCCTCGGCTGGCGGGTCACCGACATCGGCGCGACCGTGGCCGAGCTGGAAGCCGTCGGCGTCGTGTTCGCCCGCTACGACGCCATGCCCCAGGACCCCCACGGCATCTGGACGACCCCGAACGGCGACCGGGTCGCCTGGTTCACCGATCCCGACGGAAACGTCCTGTCCCTGACCGAGCTCCACTGACGGGCGTCGGCGGCCCGCTCCTCAGCCGTGTGGCCGTGCTCTCCCGACTCCCACCCGCGTCACCGGATCCCCGTGTCGCACAAGGTGTCGACCTTCGCGTAGGCGCCGGAGGTGACTCGTACGTTCGTCAGGTCGCACGACATCCCGGCCTGGGCTGTCACGACGTACGTTCCCGGTGGCACCGCGACGCGGAAGGTGCCGTCCGCATCGGTCGTGGTGCGCGCGACGACCTCCCCGCCGGCATGTGGGTCCCCGGGGAGCTGCGTGGCAACAGTGACTCCCGCGCCGGCGGCCGGCTTGTCCTCACACGGGTCACTCTCGGTCTCGACGGGGCACTGGGGTCCCAGATGGCCCCGACCGGCGACTCCCGACGGGCCTGCGGTCGCCCCAGGGTCCTGGGCGCCGCAGCCGGCGAGAAGCGGCACGCCCAAACAAAGGATGAGGACACCACCCAGGCGCATGTGGTTGAGACGTCCACGCACGCATGGCGGTTCCGCGAATCAGGCCGTCCCGGCGGCTACCACGGGGAGATCGTGCGTCAGCACCGAGCGGCGCGTGAGATGGGCTGCCACCTCGCGAGCAAAGCGAGGCTCCGACCCGTCGGTTCGGCAGTGGTCAAGGTTTTCCGGCCCCCGGCCTGGCCGAGGATCTCGACGATGCGCTCCTCTTACCTTCCCGGCTCTCGGAGCGCCGGACCGCCTCGGCGATGGCGTGGACGCCCCGGACGAGCTGGTGCTCGGAGAGGTTGCCGAAGGCGAGGAGCAGGGCCGGCTGGGCCGGCGTGTGCGTGAGCCGGTAGCTACTCAGGCCCGTGACGCTGACTCCCAGGGATCGTGCCTCCTCGACGACAGCGTCCTCGTCGACCTCGACGGGGAGCAGGAGCACGGTGTGGCAACCGGCGGCCAGTCCCTGAAGGCGGTCCGGACCGAAGACGGTGGCCACTTCCTCGGCCAGGGCGTCGCGTCGGGCGCGGTAGAGGTCGCGCACTCTCCGCAGGTGCCGGTCGAACCGCCCCGACTCGACCAGCAGGGCCAGCGCCTCCTGGTCCAGGCCTGGTGCGCCCCGGCTGCTCAGCTGCTTCTCCTCGGTGAGAACCTCGACGAAACGGGGGGGCGCGAGGACCCAGCCGATCCGCATTGCCGGCGCGAGCGTCTTGCTCACAGAGCCGAGGGCGAACACCCGCTCAGGGTCAAGCCCCTGAAGTGAGCCGACGGCCTGCCGGTCATAGCGAAACTCCGCATCATAGTCGTCCTCGAGGATCACGCCGTCGACCTCGTGAGCCCAAGCAACCAGCTCGCGGCGACGAGACGGGCTGAGAGCCACACCGGTGGGGCACTGGTGTGCCGGCGTGACCAGGACGGCACGTGCCTGACTCGCACGGAGCGCGCCCACGTTCAGTCCCTCGGCATCCACCGGAACCGGTACGACAGTCAGTCCGGCGCGCCCAGCGATGATGTCGTGCTCCCGGGGGCCGGGATCCTCCAAGGCGAGGACCTCGATGCCGGATCGCGCGAGGGTCGCCAGGGTGAAGGCCAAACCTTGGCGAAAGCCGCCGACGACGACGGCGTCGTCCGCGGTCGCGCACCCGGCCCGCACGCGGCGGTGGTAGGCGGTCACCACCTCGCGCAGGTGACGGGAGCCGGCTGGTTCCTCGTCCCCCAGCCCGGCGGTCGGCAGCCTGCGCGCCGCCTCACCCACGGCCCAGACCCAGTCGCGCAGCGGCACCGAGCCGAGGTCGGGGATGCCGTACTCGAAGTCGATCTCGAACGTCGGCGGTGACGCCGCGCCAGGCTGGGGCTGGGCGCGGTCACGGCGCTCCAGGCCAGGGATCCGAGCCACCCGTGTGCCCGAGCCGACCGCGGAGTCGACGTACCCTTCCGCCACCAGTTGCTCGTAGACCTCCACCACGGTGCCGCGCGACACCCCCAGATGGTCGGCCAACCGCCTGGTGGACGGCAGTCGCTCCCCGGCGAGCAGACGGCCGTCACGAATCGCCTCGCGCAACTGCTCCTGAATCTGCAGGGCAAGGGTGCTGCCGGTGCGGTCCAACTCGATCAGCAGGTCCGGAGCGTCGTGGCTCCACTGAGTGGGCATGAGGCGTAGTCAACCAAATGGTCCAGTGCGCCAACCTCGAAATGGACCTTCAGAGCGGACCTTTTGGCGACGAGTATCGAGTCATGGGCATCGGGCTGGTCTTGGCACTCACAGCGGCGCTCGCGTACGGCGCGTCCGACTTCGTCGGAGGAACTGGATCGCGCCAACACTCCCCGTGGACGGTGGTACTGGTCGGCCAGGTGTGTGGTGCCGCGCTGATGGCCGCGTGCGGGCTGCTCCTACCCGCGGATCCGCGGGCCACCGACTTCGTCTGGGCGCTGCTCGCCGGCGCCGGGTCGGCGAGCGGAAGCATCTTCTTGTACAGGGGGCTCTCGCGCGGTCGGATGGGTCTGGTCGCCCCCGTGTCTGCGGTCGGTGCCGCCGTGCTGCCGGTGCTGGTGGGCGTTGGGCTCGGCGAACGCCCGACCTGGCTGGCCTGGCTCGGCGTCCTCGTCGCCCTTCCCGGCATCTGGCTCGTCTCTCGCGGGTACGCGTCAACCGCAGGCACATCGGGCGCGCTCGTCGACGGTGCCGCGGCCGGCGCCGGCTTCGGTGTGCTGTTCATCGCGCTGGGGCAGGTCTCCAGCGACGCGGGGTTCATGCCGCTGGCCACCAACCAACTTTTCGGAGCGGGGGTGACGGTCGTCGTGGCCGCCGCGCTCGGCCAGGAGTGGCGCCCGCGTTGGGGCGTGCTGGCCTGGGGCGGCGCGTCCGGCGCCCTCGGCGCGGCAGGCACTTTGACCTTCCTGCTGTCCACCCACGCCACCGACCTCGGCGTGGCCGCCGTGTTGGCCTCTCTTTACCCCGCAGTCACGGTCATGATCGCTTCCATCGCGCTGGGCGAGCGCCTCGCGGGCGGTCAACGGCTCGGCATCGGCATCTGCACCGTGGCCGTCGCGACGCTCGCGATCGGCTGAACCGCACCACGACAACGAAGGAAGACACATGCGCAAGCTCACTGTCCTCATGCAGACCACGCTGGACAGCCGGATCAGTAACGCGGACCGAGGGTTTTGGCAGCCATTCGCGTGGGGAGAGGAGGAGACGGCCTACGTCAACGAGGCGTTCGCGCGAGCGGACACCTGGGCCGGGTCCCGCAAGCTGTACGAGTACGTGGTGCCGTACTGGGAGCAGGTCGCGGCAGGCACCTCTCCCGACAGCGACGTCCTGGAGAGCCCCGCCAGCGTCGAGTTCGCCCGGCTCCTGGGCGCCATGCGGAAGGTGGTGCTCTCGCACACGCTCGCGGACGACCCCCGCACGCGTCGCGAGATCAGGTCGGGAGACGCCGTCGAGCATCTGCGGGAGCTGAAGGAGCAAGACGGCGCCGAGATCATTGGCTCCTTCGGCCCCGCGACCCTCGGCCCGCTGGCCGACTCCCCCGGCCTGATCGACGAGTACCTCCTCGTCATCCACCCAGCCGTCCTCGCATCGGGACCCCGGCTGTTCGACCACGTCACCCGCGACCTGGCCTTGGCGCTGACCTCGGCCCGCGTCTTCGAAAGCGGCGCCGCCGTCATGCGCTACCGGACGCTCGAGACCAACCCAACAGCCACTGAGCCACCCCCCGGCTAGGACATTCCCGAGGAGACCGATGAACAGCGATAGCAGCCGGCGCGTGCTCACCCCGGCTCCCGCCCAAGCGTTGCCCTCGACGAGCCGAGTTCGCGCCGTTGGACAGGAAAGCGCCCCGTGCACTGCGCAAGTGCCGGGGCGCTGGGCCCCGGGCTGTCCGCGTCCGCGGGGCGTGAGAACACGGTAAAAGGTCAATGCGGTGGTGTTGTACCCCCGAATGGGTGGATTGCGCCATCTGAGCCGGTGGGCGGGTCCGGCCGTTCGCGGGCATCCGGCTGGGTTCGGATCGGGGCGGCACGCGGGCTCGTGTCGGCCGGTATACCAAGCGCACCAGCAAGACCAGCCCGTCTGCGTGCGGCTTGGGCGGTGACTGTCAGCATGTCCGATCAGTTGCCCCGGGCGATGCTCGTCCACCGGACGCTCGGTGTTGTTCTACACCAGCGTCTGCACGGTGAGCCGGGACTCTGCGGTCAGGCCGGTGAGCGCTTCGGTCACCGACATGGGTCGCCACCGCGTGGCCCCGTCGGGCAGGGAGCTCAAGGCCGTGGCGTAACGCACGAACACCGGGAAATCGGCGGGAAGGCGGAAGTGTCGACCCCCAGGAGTCGGCCGTCCGTGCGGGCACGATCGGCGAGCTGCTGCCAGGTCCGGGCATCGGTCAGCCCGCGGG
>JAWWPM010000161.1:0-3331 GCA_033854915.1 Nocardioidaceae bacterium | reverse complement strand
CGCCGCGAGAGCCACGCTGGCCCGCATGCTGACGGCGTCCTCGGTGGCATGGAGGCGCTCGAGCAGCGGTACGGCGATCGTGGCGTGCTCGGCCGCGGCCCGGTGGTCCCCGGCGTTGAGCGCGAGCATCGCGCGCTGGGTGTGCAGCGTCGCGACCTCCCACTCGGTCGTGCCCTCGTTGACCAGAGCCAGGGCCCGGTCCACGAAGCGTCGGGCACCCGCGAGGTCACCATCGTTCTCGGCGAGGACCGCCGCCCACTGCCACGCCATCGCCGCCGTGCGCGGGTCGTCGTCGCCGGTCATGGCCAGGGCCGCGTCCACACGCCCGGCGGGTGAGGCCGCCTCCACGAAGAGGGCGCGGATCACGCGGGTCCAGGGTTGCTCCGGCCGCTCCACGCGGGCGAGAAGCCCGACGAGCTCCGCGGCCGTCTCCCCGCCCATGAAACCCTCGTAGACCAGCAGCAGGGCCACCGCATCGGCGGTGACCTGCTCCAGCCCGGGCGGAGGCTCCCAGTCCTCGAGCACGCTCGCAGCCGGTCCGGACATCGCGATGAAGCGCGGGTAGTCACCGGTCACGGCCCACAGCGCGCCCAACGCCGCGAGCACCGGGACCGACGACTCCGGGTCACCGGCCGCCATCCGCCGGCGCAGGACATCGGCCAGGTTGCCCTCCTCCATGCTCAGCAGGTCGATGGCAGCGACCTGACCCGGGCCGAACACGTCGGGCCGGACCCCGCGGGCGATCTCGAGCGCCCAGGCCGTCTGCGCGGCCCGGGCCTCGTCGACCCCGCCCGCCTCGGCCAGCCGCTTCGTGCCGAACTCGCGGACCGTCTCCAGCATCCGGTAGCGGGTGACGCCGTCGTGCTCGGAGACCGCGAGCAGCGACTGGTCGACGAGCGCCTCGACGAGATCGGGCCCGTCGCCGCCGAGCACGACGCGGGCCGCGTCCGCCGAGAAGCCGTCGTGGAACACCGACAGCCGGCCCAGGGCTCGCTGCTCCCCCGGCGAGAGCAGGTCCCACGACCAGCCGATCACCGCCGTCAGGGTCTGGTGGCGAGCCGGGGCGCTGCGGTCGTGGCCGCGCAGCAGCGCGAAGCGGTCGGTGAGGGCACGGCGTACCTCGTCGACCGACATCGTCCGGACCCGCGCCGCCGCGAGCTCCACGGCCAGCGGCAGCCCGTCGAGGCGGGCCACGACCTCGCGGACCGCCTCGTCGGGCAGGTCGGCATCGGGACGTACGGCGCGGGCGCGGCGCCGGAACAGCTCGGCGCCGTCCTCGGCCGCGAGCTGGCTCAGCACGAACACTCGTTCGGCGGCGATGCTCAGCGGCGCCCGGCTCGTGGTCACGACCCGGAGGTCGCGGGTGGTGGCGAGCAGGAAGGCCACCAGCGACGCCACGGTGTCGAGCACGTGCTCGCAGTTGTCGAGGACGAGCAGGGTCGGCACGGTGTCGAGCTCCTGCGCGATCCGACCGCGGACGTCGGCCAGCTGTCCGGCGGTGAGGGTACGACGCCCGGTCACGGAGTTGCGCACCCCCAGAGCCGTGCCCAGCTCGGAGACGACGTCCTCCGACGCCGAGATGCCGACCAGCTCGACGAAGTGCACGCGCGGCTGCGTCGCCTCACGAGCGAGCACGTGCGCGGTGCGGGTCTTCCCGAGGCCGCCGGGCCCGAGGATCGTGGTGAGCCGCCCGGTGCGCACCAGCGCCCGTAGCCCGGCCAGGTCGGCGTCGCGTCCGAGCAGCTCGTCGGCGTCGTAGCGCACCCCGGTACGGACCGGCTCGTCCCCGGCGAGCAGCTCGCGGTGGACTCGCTGGAGCGCCGCGTCGGGATCGACGCCGAGCCGGTCGGCCAGGCGACGGCGATAGGCGTCGTACCGCTCCAGGGCGGCGGGCACCCCGACACCCACGGCCTCGCTGCGCAGGAGCGCCTCGAGCACCTCCACGTCGTCGGGGTCGGTGGCGTGCACCCGGCGAAGCAGGTCGAGGGCCGACGAGTCCCGCCCCGAGCGGCTCAGGGCCAGCGCCCGCAGGCGGTCGACGGTCCGCGTACGGGCCTCGGCCGTTCGGCGCAGGTCGCCGAGGGGACCCGCGCCTCCGCTCTCGCCGATCGAGGCCACCAGACCGGAGGCCGCCTCGGCCCAGACGAGCGACTCGGCGGCGTTGCCGTCCGCCAGGTCCCGGGTCGCGTCACGCACCAGGCGGTCCAGCACCCAGGCGTCGACCTGGTCGTGGGCGAGGGTCAGCCGGTAGCCGCCGTCGTACCTCGTGACGACGTCGGCGCCGACCAGGGTGCGCAGCCGGGAGACCAGCACCTGGAGCGCCTTCGCCGGGACCGCCGGCGGGTCGTCCCCCCAGACCTCGTCCACCAATCGGCGGTCGGCGAGGCCACTGCGCTGCTGCACCAGCGCGGCGAGCAGGTCGGCCGGCCGCGCACCCGCCACCGGACGTCCGTCGTACGACACCTCGTCGAGGAGCCGCAGCACGATGGTCACCGGGCCAGCATAGGAACCCGGCACGGACGGACAGGTGCGCCGTGACCGGTCGCGGGGGAAGATGGGCCCGACCGGGCCCGGCCGGTGTCCACGTCGACTGCATCCCGAGGAGCCACCGTGAAGAGCACCATGCAGGACGTCCCTCTCACCATCGGCCGGCTGGTCCAGCACGTCGCTCAGGTCTACCCCGACACCGAGGTGGTCACCGCCACCGAGGGCGGCTCGCGGCGACGGACGTACGCCGAGGTGTCCGAGCGGGCGGGCCGGCTCGCCAACGCGCTGCGCGACCTCGGCATCGACGGTGACCAGCGGGTCGCCACCTTCATGTGGAACAACGTCGAGCACCTCGAGGCCTACCTCGCGGTCCCCTCGATGGGCGCGGTGCTGCACACCCTCAACATCCGGCTCTTCCCCGAGCAGCTGACCTACATCGCCAACCACGCCGAGGACCAGGTCGTCATCGTGGATGCCTCCCTGCTGGCCCCGTTCGCGAAGCTGCTCCCGACCTTCGAGACCGTCCGCCACGTGCTCGTGGCCGGCCCCGAGGCCGCCGACGCGGACCTCACCCCGATCGAGGCCGCGGGGGTCTCCGTGGGGCTGTACGAGGACGCGCTGGCTGCCGCCGACCCCGACTTCGCCTGGCCCGACCTGGACGAGCACGATGCCGCCGCGATGTGCTACACCTCCGGCACCACGGGCAACCCCAAGGGCGTCGTCTACAGCCACCGCTCGGCCTACCTGCACTCGATGGCGGTGGCCATGGGCGACGGCATGGGGCTCACGCCGTTCGACCGGGTGCTCCCGATCGTGCCGATGTTCCACGCCAACGCCTGGGGTC
>JAWWPM010000160.1:0-4124 GCA_033854915.1 Nocardioidaceae bacterium | reverse complement strand
AGTTGAGGAAGATGCCCTGCGCGGTCTCGGGGCGCAGGTAGTGCAGCCCGGACTCGTCCTCGATGACGCCGAGGTAGGTCTTCAGCATCATGTTGAACGCGCGCGGGGCGGTCCAGGTGCCGCGGTTGCCGCAGTTCGGGCACGCGACGGACTCGTTGATGTCGACGGTGTCCGGGTCCTCGATGCCCTTCTTGCCGGCGTACTCCTCCTGGAGGTGGTCCGCCCGAAAGCGCTTGTGGCAGGCCTGGCACTCGACGAGCGGGTCGGTGAACGTCTTGAGGTGGCCGCTCGCCTCCCAGGTCTTGGTCGGCAGGATGATGCTGGAGTCGAGGCCCACGACGTTGTCACGGGTGATCACCATCGAGCGCCACCACTGGCGCTTGATGTTCTCCTTGAGCTCGACGCCCAGCGGGCCGTAGTCCCATGCGCTCTTGGTGCCGCCGTAGATCTCGCCGCAGGGGTAGACGAAGCCCCGGCGCTTGCACAGGGAGACGACCTGGTCGATCACGGACGGCGGCGGCTTGGCCACGAGTGCTCCATTCTCAGGGGTGAGGAGGTCGCAGGGGCAGCGGCGACCGTCTCGAAACCGGCTGGCTGCCGGTCAGTTTCGGTGAAGGGTCAGCCTAACGACCGGGTCGCGGTGCGGTTCAACTCGGTGCCCGGCTCCGCGCTCTCGTAGGCGCCCGGCTCGTCGATCGCCCGGCTCAGGGTGGGCACGGCGCCCAGCTTCACGTCGTACGACGAGAGAGCGCGGCGGTAGGACCCCACGCTGTCCCACTCGGTCACCAGCACCCACAGCTCGGGGTCGTCGACGTTGTGACCGATCCGCCCGGAGACGTGGCCGCGCTGCTGGGCGAGCGGCTCCAGCGCCGCCGCGAGGTCCGCGCGGAAGGCCTCGGCCTCCGCCTCGGGCACCCGGAAGCGGTTCACCACGATCACCCTGCCGAGGGTAGGCGGCGCTCAGAGGAAGCGGCGCAGCGGGCTGAGCTGGGCGCCCTGGACGTTCTTGAACCCGAGCCGCCAGTAGGTCATCGGGTCCATCCGCGCGTGGCCCTCGCTGATCCCCAGACGCAGCGCTGTCTGCAGCGCCGCCTTGGGTGTCCAGCCCCACGCCCCGAACATCGCGGCTCCGCCCTCGGCGTCCTCCAGCAGCAGCTGGTTGCGGAAGAGGGCCGGACCGCGCTCGGTCAGGAGTCCTCCGCGGTAGCCCACCGACCGAGCCCGAGCGAGCCGGGAGAGCTCGACCGAGCCCCCCGGGCCCTGGCCCCGACGTTCGCCCGAGCCCACCGTGAGCCGGCCGTCCTCGACCGTGACCGTCGGGCCGAGGAGCGTGATCACCGCGACACCGAGCACGATCAGCACTGCGAGGAGCAGCAGGACCACGACCCCGGGGTTCGCCCCGAGCACCAGGGCCAGCACCAGCGCGACCACGGGCACCAGCGGAGCCCACATCGCCCTGGCGTACCCGACCTTCACGGCGTCACCAGTCTCTACCGAGCCGCTCATGGCGGACAACCTAGCCGCCCTCCCCACAGGCCTCCGGCGTCGCGTTGGCCCAGCCGAGACCGAAGAGGTTGTAGAACGTGCAAACAGGCTCCACGTTGACAATCATTCTCAACTGACTGAGAATCGTTCTCATGTTCCGGTCGTGCGCGCTGCTAGCGTCGACGGCTCTTGCGGCCGTGGGTCTGACCGCGTGCGGCCCGGCTGGGCACGATGCCGACGGACGGATCAGCGTGGCCGCGAGCTTCTACCCACTGGCGTGGGTCAGCGAGCAGATCGCGCCCGGTGCCGACGTCACCGACCTGACCCACCCGGGCATGGAGCCGCACGACGTCGAGCTGACCTTCGCCCAGACCGTCGACCTCGCCAGGGCCGACCTGGTGGTCTACGAGCGTGGCTTCCAGCCGGCGGTCGACCAGGGTGTCGACAACGACGCGGAGGGCGCGACACTCGACGTCGGTCCCGTGGCCGGGCTGAAGGACTTCGTCTCCGACCCCGGCCAGGTCGACCCGCACTTCTGGCAGGACCCGCTCAAGCTCTCGGCGGTGGCCGGCGCGGTGGCGAAGGCCCTCGACCGGCTCGACCCCGCCCACGCCACGTCGTACGACGCCCGGGCCGCGGCCCTGCAGCAGCGGCTGGCCAGGCTGGACCACGACTTCCGCACCGGGCTGGCGCACTGCGTACGGCACACGGTGGTGACCAGCCACGACGCGTTCGGCTACCTGTCGCGCTACGGCATCTCGGTGGCCGCGATCACCGGCCTGGCGCCCGGTGCCGAGCCCACGCCGTCCGATCTGGCCGACCTGCAGCGGCTGATCCGCGACGACGGGATCACCACCGTGTTCTCCGAGACGCTCGCGAGCCCGGCGGCGGCCGATGCGCTGGCCCACGACATGGGAGTCCGCAGCGAGGTGCTCGACCCGATCGAGGGCCTCAGCGACGCGACCGCCGGACAGACCTACCTGACCCTGATGCACCGCAACCTCGCGGCGCTGGAGGAGGCGAACGGATGCACGACGTGAACCCGATCGAGCTGACCAACGGCTCGGTCACCATCGGCGGTCGCCCCATCCTGCGCGGGGTCGACCTGACCGTCGAGGCGGGCCAGTTCGTGGCTCTGATGGGGGCCAACGGGTCCGGCAAGTCGACGCTGGTCCGGGCGCTCGTCGGCCTGTGGCCGCTCAGCGGCGGCGACCTCCGGCTGTTCGGCACCCCGATCGCGGAGTACGACGCGTGGTCGCAGGTGGGCTTCGTGCCACAGCGGGCCAGCGCTGAGAGTGGCGTACCGGCGTCGGTGTGGGAGGTGGTGGCCTCCGGCCGGCTCAACCACCGTCGCCTGTTCCGGCCGATGTCGCGCGCCGACCGGGCGGCCGTCGACCATGCGATCGAGGTGGTCGGGCTGGAGCAGAAGGCCCGCGACGGGATCTCGAGCCTCTCGGGGGGCCAGCAGCAGCGCGCGCTGATCGCCCGGGCCCTGGCCGGCGAGCCGGACCTGTTCTTCCTCGACGAGCCCACCGCGGGAGTGGACCTCCCCAACCAGCAGGCACTGGCCGATGCCCTGCAGGTGCTGTCGTCGAACGGCGCCACCATCGTGCTGGTCGCCCACGAGCTCGGCCCGATGGCCGCCCTCGTCGAGCGGGCCGTGGTGATGCGCGACGGGCGGATCGCCTACGACGGCGAGCCGCTCGGCGACCACGAGGTGCACGCGCCGGAGTTCGGCGAGGCGCACGGCCACCACCATCACCCCGCCACCGCGCGCCACGACCACGTGCCGCACGTCTCCGCGCCGTTCGAGGGGGGGCGGTGAGCATGGACCTTTTCACCCTGGCCTTCATGCAGCGGGCGCTGGTCGCGGCGCTGTTCACCGGGCTGGCCGCCCCTGCCGTCGGCACCTACCTCGTGCAGCGGCGCCTCGCCCTCATGGGCGACGGGATCGGCCACGTGGCGGTGACCGGTGTGGCACTCGGCCTGCTCACCGGGGCCTCCCCCACCTGGACCGCCGTCGGGGTCTGCTCGGTCGGGGCGGTGCTGATCGAGATCATCCGCGAGCGCGGCCACACCAACGGCGACGTCGCGCTGGCGCTGATGTTCTACGGCGGCCTGGCCGGCGGCGTGCTGCTCACCGGCCTGGGCGGCCAGAGCGCGAGCACGCTGCAGCAGTACCTCTTCGGCTCGATCACCACGATCTCCCGTGGCGACGTCTGGATCACGATCGCGCTGGCCGTGGTGGTGATCGGCATCTGCGTCGGGCTGGCGCCGCAGCTGTTCGCAGTCTCGCAGGATGCCGACTTCGCCCGGGTGGCCGGTCTCAACGTCCGCGCCTACAACATCCTGGTCGCGGTGCTGGCCGCGGTGAGCGTCACGGTCGCGATGCGCACCGTGGGGCTGCTCCTGGTCTCGGCACTGATGGTGGTGCCGGTGGCGACCTCGCAACAGCTGAGCCGGTCGTTCCGTACGACGCTCGTGGCGGCGATGGCGCTCGGCACGGCTGCCTCCGTCGGTGGGCTGGTCGTCTCCGCGTTCGCCTCCGAGCGCGCCACCGTCGCGCCCGGACCGAGCATCGTGCTGCTCTCCCTCGCGGGCTTCGTGGCCACCTGGCCACTCGGCGTGTGGCTGCGCCG
>JAWWPM010000159.1:0-7538 GCA_033854915.1 Nocardioidaceae bacterium | reverse complement strand
GCCTCCACCTCGTCGAGGAACTGGTCGACCTCCCCCATGTCGTAGCCCTCACGGAGCCGGACGGGAGTAAAGCGCTTGTTGCTCACGTCCTCAGGCGTCAGCGGCATGACCTCACCCAATTCCTAGTTTTCACGGATCCGTTGATCTTCGCGTCGAACAATAGCGCCTCACCAGACCCGTGCGACTCACCCCTGGGAGCTCGGTCACACACCGGACGGCAACCCGTCGCGGTTGGTGGCGAGAGCCTGGGTCAGCTCTGGTTGAAGAAGCCGCCCTCGACGATCCGCGCCTTGTCCTCGGCGGCGACCGTCACGTTGGGGGGCGAGAGCAGGAAGACCTTGGCGGTCACCCGCTCGATGGTGCCGCGGGTGGCGAAGACGAGGCCCGCGGCGAAGTCGACGAGACGCTTGGCGTCGGCGTCGTCCATCTCCGAGAGGTTCATGATCACCGGGATGCCCTCGCGGAAGTTCTCCCCGACGGTGCGCGCCTCGTTGTAGGTGCGCGGGTGCAGGGTCGTGATCATCGACAGCTCGGCGATGCCGCCGGCCGGCGCCGGGGCGGAGGTACGACGTCGTTGCGACAGGTCGGCGACGGGCGCCGGCTGGGCCTTGACCGGCACCGCGGCACGCCGCGATTGCGGCTGCTCCGGCTCGGCGTAGCCCTGCTCGTCGTACTCCTCGTCGTACATACCGGTGTCCTCGAGCAGGCCGAGGTACTCGCCGATCTTGCGCATCGCGCCGCTCATGGATCCATCCTCCGGTTGTCGGGTGCCGCGAGACACCTGTCGTGTTGTTGACGCTACTGGATGCGGGGACGCGCGCCGAGGATTGCGGAGCCGACACGCACGTGTGTCGCCCCGGCCCCGATCGCGGCCTCCAGGTCGTTGCTCATGCCGGCCGAGAGCCAGGTGGCATCGGGACGCCCGACGAGGAAATCCGCACGGATCGCGGCGAGCCGTGCGAACGCGGTCGCGGGGTCCTCGTCGACGGGTGCCACGGCCATCAGCCCGCGCAGCCGGAGCATGCCCACGGCCTCCACGGCCTCGGCCAGCGCGGGCAGGTCGGCGGGGTGGGCACCGGCCCTCCCGGAGCGGTCGGGCGGGTCGAGACCGACCTGGAGCAGCACGTCGACCTGGTGGCTGCGGGCGTGGGCGCCCCGGTCGAGGGCCCCGACCAGCTTGGGTCGGTCGACGGACTCGACGACGTCGGCATAGGCGCCGATCGCGGCCGCCTTGTTGCTCTGCAGGCCGCCGATGAAGTGCCAGCGCAGCGGCAGGTCCTCGCACTCGGCGCGCTTGTCACCCGCCTCGGGGTGGCGGTTCTCCCCGACGTCGGTGACGCCGAGGTCGGCCAGGATCCGCACGTCGTCGGCCGGGAAGAACTTGGTGACCGCGACCAGGGTGACCTCGTCGGCGGCGCGCCCGGCGACGGCCGCCGCGTCGGCGATCCGGCGGCGTACGGCGTCGAGGCCGGCCGCGATCTCCTCCCGGCGGGTCACGACGCGATCCTGATGATCCCGGCCTGCCGGCCCGACCGGGCTCCGTCGCGTCGGTAGGAGAAGAGGTCGGGTGACTCGCGGGTGCAGCGCGACAGGTCGACCACCTCCACGCCGTCGCGGGCGAGCTGGGCGCGGACACCCGCGCCGACATCGACCGCTGGGGTGCCCCATGACGACGTCGCGCGGCTGGCCGGCTCGGCGGCCGCCACGTCGTCCCGCATCTGCTCGGGCACCTCGTAGCAACCTCCGCAGACGTGCGGCCCGAGCCAGGCCGTGAGCCGGCCGGCTCCCAGTCCCCGCATGGTCGCCACCGTGGCCGGCACGATCCCGGCGACCAGACCCGGCCGCCCGCAGTGGGCGGCGCCGATCACGGCGCCGTCGGCGGCGGCGAGCAGCACCGGCACGCAGTCGGCGGCGCGCACCATCAGGCTCACGCCCGGCTGCGTGGTGACCAGTCCGTCTGCGACCGCGTGCAGATGACCCAGGACGTCGTGCGTGGGCCCGTCGGGCCCGACCACCGCCACCTGGTTGCCGTGCACCTGGCTGAGCTGGGCGAGGCTCTCCAACCCGGACCCGGGCGCGAAGTCGGCCAGCACGAGGCGGTGGTTCTGCTCCATCGCGTCGGGCTCGTCACCTCCGGCCCAGGCCAGGTTGAGCGAGTCGAAGGGCGCGCGACTGACCCCGCCGTGCCGGTCGGTGAAGGCCAGCTCGACGGGGCCGTGGGTCAGACGCGCGGCGTACACCCGGCCGACGTTAGCCGGGGGTCACTTGAGGAAGTCCGGGACGTCGAGGTCGTCGTCGTCGAACTGCAGCTGCGGCTTGGCCGGCCCTGCCTGGGACTGAGCCTGCTGCTGACGGGCCCCGGCGCCCACCGGCTCGCGCTGCGAGTCGTGCTGGGGCTCGGCATTCTTCGCCGCGAGAGCCTGGGCTGCCGCCCGGGTCTGCTCCTGCGACTGCTGCTGCTGGGGAGTACGACGGAAGCCGGACTCGGTCTCGCGACGCTTGGGCATGCCGCCGTCGAAGCCGGCCGCGATCACCGTCACCCGCACCTCGTCGCCGAGGGCGTCGTCGATGGTCGCGCCGAAAATGATGTTGGCCTCGGGGTGCGCCGACTGCGAGACGAGCGCGGCCGCCTCGTTGATCTCGAACAGGCCCAGGTCGGAGCCACCCGCGATCGAGAGCAGCACGCCGTGGGCGCCGTCGATGCTGGCCTCGAGCAGGGGGCTGGAGACCGCCTGCTCGGCGGCGACCACGGAGCGGTCCTCACCGCGGGCCGAGCCGATGCCCATCAGGGCGGAGCCGGCGTTGGCCATCACCGACTTCACATCGGCGAAGTCGAGGTTGATCAGGCCCGGCGTGGTGATCAGGTCGGTGATGCCCGAGACGCCCTGGAGCAGCACCTGGTCGGCCTGCTTGAAGGCGTCGAGGACGCTCACGCTGCGGTCGCTGATCGAGAGCAGCCGGTCGTTGGGGATCACGATGAGGGTGTCGACCTCCTCGCGGAGGCGGGCGATGCCCTCCTCGGCGGAGTTGGCCCGGCGACGACCCTCGAAGGCGAAGGGCCGCGTCACGACGCCGATGGTCAGTGCGCCCAGGGAGCGGGCGATCCGGGCCACGACGGGCGCGCCGCCGGTGCCGGTGCCGCCACCCTCGCCGGCGGTCACGAAGACCATGTCGGCGCCCTTCATGACCTCTTCGATCTCGTCGGAGTGGTCCTCGGCCGCCTGCGTGCCCACGTCGGGGTTGGCGCCGGCGCCGAGCCCACGGGTGAGCTCGCGGCCGATGTCGAGCTTCACATCGGCGTCGCTCATCAGGAGGGCCTGGGCGTCGGTGTTGATGGCGATGAACTCGACGCCCTTGAGCCCGACCTCGATCATCCGGTTGACGGCGTTGACGCCACCGCCACCGATGCCGACCACCTTGATGATGGCCAGGTAGTTCTGCGCTGCTGCCACAGTTCGCGCCTCTCGGTGATCGGCCGGCCCGCGAGGGCCGACACGGCTGTGGCGTCCGGTCGGACGCCGATCATGTTCGGGGAAGTCGAGTGGCCCGAAACCGTAACCCTGAAGTGGAGGGTTATAGTTATGTCAACCTCTCGATGGCGACGACGTTAGACAGCGCGCCGGGCGAACCGGCGCCGACACGCAGGGACACGGCGTACCAATCGCCCGGATTGCTCCAGAAAGCCGTCCTCGCCAGAGAAAACGCGGAACAACCCGACGCGGTGGCGCCAGAAGCGGCGAACCGTTCCGCGTTTTCTGCTCCGCAGGCCAACGGACCCGAGGCCCCGCAGCCGACGGCCACCGGGGCCGAGGCTCAGCGGACGCTGGTGACCGGTTGACCTGGGACGCTGACGTCGTAGGTGCCGGCGGGCCGGGCCAGCAGGTGCACCAGCACCTCGGCCTTGAGCGCGGACTGGGAGTCGCTCCCCCAGATCACGGTCGCGCCGCTGCGCATCGCCAGTGAGATCTGGTCGATCCCCTGCACCTGCACGTGGTCCACCCGAGCCGCGAGGTCGTGCGGCAGGCTGGCGATCACCCGGGCCGCCTCGGCGAGGGCGGCACTGCCGGTGTCGGGGCTGCTGACCACCCGGGGCATCCCGACCGGAGGACGAGGGTAGTCGCGGAAGAGCACGCCGTCGGCGTCCATGGCGTGGAAGGCGCCGCCGATCTGCACCACCGCCACCGGGGTGCGCTCGGTGACCCGGATCAGCACCCCGTCGGGCCACTCGCGCGAGACGTCGACGTGCCGGACCGGAGCCAGGGCGCTGACCCGTGACCGGATCGCGTCGAGGTCGAGCTGGGCCAGGTGTCCCCCGGTGGGCACATCGGCGGTGCTCAGGATCAGCTGCCGGGACAGGAACGACTCGCCCCGCACGTCGACCTTCTTCACCGTCAGCACCGAGCTGATGAACACCAGCCACACGGCCCCCGCGACCAGCGCGACGAGCAGGACCGAGGCGATCACGTAGCGCCACACCAGCCAGCGCCGCAGCCACTGGCGGCGCATGAAGCGGCGGCGCGACCGGGCGGTCGGGTCGGGCGCGCGCGGGCCCGGCTTGAGAGGGTTACGCGGCAGCGTGATCACGAGTCCTCCAGCAGATCCAGGAGCAGCGGCCCGACGTCGGTGACGCTACCGGCGCCCAGCGTCAGAACCAGGTCGCCGGGCCGGGCGATGCGCAGAAGTTCGGCCGGGGCCGCACCCAGGTCTGCCACGAAGTGCACCCGGCCGGGCGGCAGGGGTACGGCGTCCGCCACGAGTCGTCCGGTGACGTCGGGGTCGGGGTCCTCGCGGGCGACGTAGACGTCGAGCACGACGACCTCGTCGGCCGCGCCGAGGGCGGTCCCCATGGCGGCGCCGAAGATCCGGGTGCGGGAGACGAGGTGCGGCTGGTAGGCCACGACCAGCCGGCCGTCACCCGCCAGCGCGCGAGCGGCCTGCAGGTCGCCGGCGATCTCGACGGGATGGTGGGCGTAGGAGTCGTAGACGCGCACTCCCCCGGCCTCGCCCTTGCGCTCCATCCGGCGGCCGGTGCCGGTGAACGCCTCCAGGCCGGTACGCAGGCTCGCGAACGGGAGGCCGAGCCGCAGGCCGAGCGCCAGGGCGGCGAGCGCGTCGAGGACGTAGTGCCGGCCTGGCACCTGGAGGATCACCGGGCCGAGCACGGTGCCGCGGTCGGTCACCTCGAACGACGAGGCGCTGCCGTCGAACGAGAGGCCGGTGGCGCGGACGTCGCACGACGGGTCCTCCCCCACGGTCACCACGGAGAGGCCGCGGGCCGCGGCGACGCCGGCCAAGGCGGCGGCGCCGGGGTCGTCGGTGCAGAGCACCAGGAAGCCGTCGGCGTCGATGGTGGCGACGAACTCCGCGAAGGCCTCGCGGTAGGCCTCCTCGGTGCCCCACACGTCGAGATGGTCGGCATCGACGTTGGTCACCAGCGCGGCGTAGGGGTGGTAGACGAGGAAGGCACCGTCGCTCTCGTCGGCCTCGGCGACGAACAGGTCGCCGGTGCCGGCGTCGGCGTTGCGGCCGGTCGCGCCGAGCACGCCGCCGATCGCGTACGTCGGGTCGACCCCGCACGCGCGCACGGCCATGGTCAGCAGCGAGGTGGTGGTGGTCTTCCCGTGGGTGCCGGCCACCGCCAGCACCCGACGGTCGGCCATCACCGACTTCAGGCCGGCCGAGCGCGGCAGGATCCGCAGACCGCGCTCGCGGGCGAAGGTCACCTCGGGGTTGTCGTCGCGGGCGGCGGTGGTCACCACCACGGTGTCGGCGTCACCGACGTGCGCCGCGTCGTACGAGAGATGACAGGGGACCCCGAGCTCGCGCAGCGACGGCAGGAACGGCGTGTCGTGGTCGTCGCTGCCGGTGACGGGGATCCCCCGGCGGGCCATGATCCGGGCGATGCCGGACAGGGCGGCTCCCCCGATGCCGACGAAATGGACCCGCCCGAGCTCGTCGGCGGGCGGGATCTGGTCGGGGACCGCGATCTTCACCGTTCCGCCTCCGCGGCGTCGAGGATCATCCGGGCCAGTCTCTCGTCGGCGTCCAGCGGGATCAGGTCGGCGGCCGCGGCGCCCATGGCGTCGAGGCGGGGCCGGTCGGTGAGCAGGGGTACGACGTGCGCGACGACCCAGTCCGACGTCAGCTCGGCGTCGGCGACGAGCAGTCCCCCGCCGGCCTCGATCACGGCCCGGGCGTTGAGCGCCTGCTCGCCGTTGCCGATCGGCAGCGGCACGTAGACGGCCGGCAGGCCGACCCCGGACACCTCGGTCACGGTGTTGGATCCCGAACGGCACAGCACCGCGTCGGCGGCGGAGTAGGCGAGGTCCATGCGGTCGACGTAGCCGAGTACGACGTAGGGCACGCCCGTCTCGGGAGCGGGGACCTCGTGCGCCGGCCCGGTCACGTGCAGGACCTGGATGCCGGCAGCGGCCAGCGCGGGCGCGGCGCCGAGCACCGCGCGGTTGATGGACGCGGCGCCCTGCGAGCCCCCGGTCACCAGCAGCACCGGCAGGTCGGGGCGCAGGGCGTACACCGCTAGGGCCTCGTCGCGATGCGCCGCCCGGTCGAGGGTGGCGATCATCCGCCGGATCGGCAGGCCGACGTAGGTCGCGTGCGGGAGCGCCGTCTCCGGGAAGCTCGTGGCCACGTGGGTGGTGAAGCGTGCCCCGAGCCTGTTGGCGATGCCGGGCAGGGTGTTGCCCTCGTGCACGACCAGCGGGAGCCGTCGCTTGCGGGCTGCGAGGTAGGCCGGCACCGACACGAACCCGCCGAAGCCGACGACGACATCGGGACGGATCCGGTCGACGACCTCGAGGGCCGCGTTGCGCGCCGACCGCAGCCGACCGGGTACGCGGAGCAGGTCGGCGCCCGGCCGGCGCGGCAGCGGCACGCTCGGGACGAACTCCAGGGGGTAGCCCGCGGCCGGGATGAGCTGGGCCTCGATGCGTTCGCGGGTGCCCAGGCAGGTGATCCGAATGCCCGGGGCGAGGCGTTGCAGGGCGTCCGCGGTCGCCAGCAGGGGTGAGGTGTGACCGGCTGAGCCACCGCCGGCGAGGAGGACGCTCAGCTCACCGGCACGACGGGTGCTCACAGGCCGCGGCGGGAGACTCTCCCCGCACTGACGCCGGTGTTGCGGAACCGCTTGCGCTGCGCCAGGGCACGCGCCGCCTCGGGCTCACGACGCGCGAAGCCGACCAGCATGCCGAGGGCGACGAGCGACGGGACGAGCGCGGAGCCGCCGTACGACACCAGCGGAAGCGGGATGCCGATCACCGGAAGCAGCGCCAGCACCATGCCCACGTTGATCATCATCTGCCCGATGATCCAGACCACGATGCCGAAGGTCATGTAGCGGACGAACGGGTCCTTGGTCCGGCGGGCCACCCGGATCGCGGCGTAGGCGATCGTGAGGAACAGGCCGATCACCAGCAGCGTGCCGATCAGGCCGAGCTCCTCGCCGAGCACGGCGAAGATGAAGTCGGTGTGGGCCTCGGGCAGGTTGCCCCACTTCTGCTGGCTCGCCCCGATGCCCTGGC
>JAWWPM010000158.1:0-3052 GCA_033854915.1 Nocardioidaceae bacterium | reverse complement strand
CTACACCCGGGGCCCGACGGTCACCCGCTACGAGGTCGAGGTCGGGCCGGCGGTGAAGGTCGAGAAGGTCACCGCACTCAGCAAGAACATCGCGTACGCCGTGGCCAGCGCCGACGTGCGGATCCTCTCCCCGATTCCCGGCAAGTCCGCGATCGGCATCGAGATCCCCAACGCCGACAAGGAGATCGTCTCCCTCGGCGACGTGCTCCGCAGCAACACCGCGCGCTCCGACCACCACCCGTTGGTGGTCGGCCTGGGCAAGGACGTCGAGGGCGGCTTCGTGGTCGCCAACCTCGCGAAGATGCCCCACCTGCTGGTGGCCGGTGCCACCGGCTCCGGCAAGTCGAGCTTCATCAACTCCATGATCACCTCGCTGCTGATGCGCTCGACGCCCGACGAGGTGCGGCTGATCCTGGTCGACCCCAAGCGCGTCGAGCTGAACGCCTACGAGGGCATCCCGCACCTGATCACCCCGATCATCACCAACCCCAAGAAAGCCGCCGAGGCCCTGGCCTGGGTGGTGCGCGAGATGGACCTGCGCTACGACGACCTGGCCAACTTCGGCTTCCGGCACGTCGACGACTTCAACAAGGCGGTGCGTGCGGGCAAGGTGACGGTGCCGCCCGGCAGCGAGCGCGTGGTCGCGCCGTACCCCTATCTCGTGGTGGTCGTCGACGAGCTCGCGGACCTGATGATGGTCTCCCCGCGCGACGTCGAGGACGCGATCGTCCGGATCACCCAGCTGGCCCGCGCAGCCGGCATCCACCTGGTGCTCGCCACGCAGCGGCCGAGCGTCGACGTGGTCACCGGCCTGATCAAGGCCAACGTGCCGTCGCGGCTCGCCTTCGCCACCTCCAGCCTCGCCGACAGCCGGGTCATCCTCGACCAGCCGGGCGCCGAGAAGCTGGTCGGCCAGGGCGACGGCCTGTTCCTGCCGATGGGCGCCTCCAAGGCGGTGCGTGTCCAGGGCTCGTGGGTCACCGAGGCCGAGGTGCACCAGGTCGTCGCACACTGCAAGAAGCAGCTCCAGCCGACCTACCGCGACGACGTGACGGCACCGCAGCAGAGCAAGCGCGAGCTGGACGACGACATCGGCGACGACCTCGACCTGGTGATCCAGGCCGTAGAGCTGGTGGTGTCCACTCAGTTCGGCTCCACCTCGATGCTCCAGCGCAAGCTCCGGGTCGGCTTCGCCAAGGCCGGGCGGCTCATGGACATCCTCGAGAGTCGCGGCGTGGTGGGTCCCTCGGAGGGCTCCAAGGCACGCGACGTACTGGTCAAACCCGACGAGATCGACGGCGTGATCGCCACCCTGCAGGGCGAGATGGGGGCCTGAGATGAGCATCGACACCGACGTCAACGAGACCACCGACATCAGCGACACCGGGGCGGTGGAGACCGTCCTCGAGACGATCGGCGAGCCGGTCGTCAGTCCCGATCAGGTCGTGGAGGTACGACGGCGGGCCGGCCTCGCGCTCGCGCTCGGCGCCGGCGCCTCCTTGGTCGCCGTCGCCTACCTGGCCCGCGCCGCCAGCGGCGGGGGACTGCTCGACTGGGGGCTGTGCGCCGTGCTCGGGCTGATCGGCGTGGTGAACCTCGCGGCCCTGCTCGACGCCCGCACCCCGCTCCTGGTCGCCGACGACTTCGGCGTCCGGCTGCGGCTCGGCCGCACGTGGGTCGGGCTGCCCTGGGCCGGCCTCGAGCACGTCGAGCACCGGCCGCGCCGCGGCTGGTGGCGCGACGGCCTGCTGGTGCTGGGTCCGCGTTACGTCCAGCGCGTCGTCGAGGACCTCGACCCCGCGGCCCGGCGGACGGCCCGGCTCAACCGCCGGTTGCACGGCGCCCCGCTCGCCGTACCCCTGGGGCTGGCGACCCGCATCCTCGGTGCTGACGCCGACCTGGCGGAGGCGCTGCGCCACCTCGCCGCCGGCCGGACCGCGATCTCCGAGCCGATGGTCGCCCAGCCGATGTCCCAGCCGACTGTCCAGCCCGCTCAGGTGTCCACCGCAGAGCCGACCGATGAGGTGGCCGCGAGCGATGAGGCCGACGACATCGTGCCGATCCCGCTGCGGCCCCTGGTGTCGGTCGCCGACATCCTGGCCCATCACGGCGTCGACACCGCTGCTGCCGCCCGTGGCCGGCGCCTGCCGGATCCCCGGCCGGCGCTGGCCCGCCTGATCGGTGACCTGGCGGCCCGCTTCGACCGGCCCCGCCACGACACCGACGACGACGGCGTCGCCGAGCCCGAGCCGGAGGCGAGCGCGACCCCCGAGCCGGTCCGCGAGACGGCGGTCGCGGCCCGCGCCGAGGTCCGGCACGAGTCGCGGGTCGAGGTGGACGCCTTCGAGGAGGACACCCAGGTCTGGGGCGACCTGCACGCGGCCGACGACGATGGGGAGACCCAGGTCGTGGGCCCGCTGCTGATCGACACCTACGCACCCGAGCCGGTCGCGGAGCCCGTGCTCGGCCCGCAGTTCGCCGGTGCCCGCCAGCGTCTCGGCCTGACCGTGGACGCGCTGGCCGAGCGCACCCGGATCCGCCCCCATGTGATCGAGGCGATCGAGGTCGACGACTTCAGCGCCTGCGGAGGCGACTTCTACGCCCGCGGCCACCTGCGCACCCTGGCCCGGGTGCTCGGCGTCGACGTGGCGCCCCTGCTCGAGACCTACGACGAGCAGTACGCCGACGCACCGATCGACCCGCGTCGGGTCTTCGAGGCCGAGCTGGCCGGTGGCGGCTCGATCCGGGCGACCCGCGGCGGCCCGAACTGGTCGGTGCTCGTCGCGGCGGTGATGGCGCTGGTCCTGTGCTGGTCGATCGCCCGCCTGGTCACCGACGGCTCGGGCCACGTGCCGGACCGCGCGATCCTGAGCGGCTCGGGCGGCCCCAACCACGCGACCGGCACCCAGGCGAAGCCGGTGCCGGTGGTGCTGACCGCCACGGGCGGCGGAGCGCGGGTCGTGGTCCGCGACGGCGCCGGCAAGGTCGTCTTCGCCGGCGACCTCGCCTACGGGCAGAGCCACACCCTCCAGGCAGCCCCTCCGGTCCGGGT
>JAWWPM010000157.1:0-4838 GCA_033854915.1 Nocardioidaceae bacterium | reverse complement strand
GGACCTCCGGGTGCGGGCCGGCGACGACGACATCGCGGTGTCGGCGCAGGCCGAGCGCTACACGATGACGCTGCGCAACCTGCTCTTCACCGTGATCGACGTGGCGTTCAACAGCCCCCGGGTGATCACCGTGCTGGTGGGCGCCTACGGCTACCACCGTGGCTGGGTCTCGCCCGGCCAGATCACCGCATCGCTGCTGTACGTCGAGTCGCTGAGCGGGCCGCTCGACCGGCTGGTCGGCGAGATGGACCGCCTGCAGGTGGGCATCGCGTCGACGAGCCGGCTGCTGGGCATCGCCCAGGTGCCCGAGGACCGCACGCCGGGCACCGCCGTGCCCGACGGGCCGCACCTGGTGGGCGAGGACCTGCGGTTCGCCTACCGCGAGGGACACGACGTACTCCACGGGGTGTCGCTCGACCTCCGGATCGGCGAGCGGCTGGCGATCGTGGGTCCCTCGGGGTCCGGGAAGTCGACCCTCGGACGGCTGCTGTCGGGGATCAACGGCCCGCGGACCGGGTCGGTCAAGGTCGGCGGCGTCGACCTGGTCAAGCTGCCCCTGGAGTCGCTGCGGACCGAGGTCGCCCTGGTCACCCAGGAGCACCACGTCTTCAAGGGCACGGTGCGCGACAACATCGTGCTGGCGCGCGAGGACTCCTCCGACGAGGCGGTCTACGCAGCCTTGGCCGCGGTGGGCTCACGCGACTGGGTCGAGCGGCTGCCGCTCGGCCTCGACACCCTGATCGGGTCGGGCAACCAGCCGCTGACACCGGCGCAGGCCCAGCAGGTCGCACTGGCGCGACTGATCATCGCCGACCCCCACACGCTGGTGCTCGACGAGGCGACCTCGCTGATCGACCCCCGCACCGCCCGCACGCTCGAGGGCTCGATGAACGCGCTGCTCGACAACCGGACGGTGGTCGCGATCGCGCACCGCCTCCACACCGCTCACGACGCCGACCGGATCGCGGTCGTCATCGACGGGGTGATCGTGGAGCTCGGCTCGCACGACGAGCTGGTCGCCCAGGACGGCGAGTACGCCGCCCTCTGGACCGCCTGGACCAGCTGACCCGGCAGAAGCGCCCCGTCCTACGGCGCCGACCCGGCACAAGTGCACGGTCACGTCTGCCGGGTCAGCGCTCCCTGAGTGTTCACTTCTGCCGGGTCAGCGCTCTCCAGCGGTGACGTTCTGCCGGGTCAGCGGCCCTGGTAGGCCTGCGCGAGCTTGGAGACGAACTGGTAGACGCCGTCCTCGTCGGGGGCGAGCGGGCCGGCCTCGTAGTGGGGAGCGGCCATGCCGCGCTGGACCGACTCGCAAGCCGACCAGTCCTGGCGGTTGGTGAGGTCCCAGAAGTCGACGGCGTACGCCGGGCTGAAGCCCTCGCGGGCCGCCACGTCGGCGGGGAACGCCCACGAGCAGGTGATCCGGGTGCGCTCCGGCGAGACCGGCACCAGCTGGTGGGTCATCACGTAGTCGGGGTGCAGGGAGATCAGCAGGTTGGGCAGCACCGCGACGTACATCACCGTCGACAGCTCGTGCTCGTCGAGTCGTGCCATTGCCACGCCGCCACTGCGACCGTCGAGCGACATCGTCTCGGCACCTGCCCGCAGGTCCATCCAGCCGCCGACCCAGTTGCCCTCACGCTCGAGGTTCTCCCCGCTCGTCGGCGGCGAGACGCGGCACAGCTCGGGGTGGATCATCGAGCAGTGGTAGCACTCCTGGTAGTTCTCGACGATGACCTTCCAGTTCGCCTCGACGTCGTAGGTGTGCGTCTCGCAGGTCACCAGCGACGCCGCGTCGTAGGGCGCGACGATGTCCTCGAGCTCGCCGATGTACGACGTGAAGTCCTCGGCCGTGCCGGACCGGTCGACGAACACCCAGCCATGCCACTCCCGTACCCGGGCCGGTTTCAGCCCCAGCGAGGACTTGTCGTAATGGTCGTCGAGGTCCTTGAAGTGCGGGGCGCCGATCAGCGACCCGTCGTGCCGGTAGGACCAGGCGTGGTAGGGGCAGACGATGGCCTTGGCGTCGGCCGAGCCACCGCAGGGCAGCAGCTCGTGTCCTCGGTGGCGGCAGGCGTTCTCGAAGGCCCGGAGCTCGCCCTCGAGGTCACGGGTGAGGAGCACGCCGTACTCCCCGACCGACTCCGCGCGCATTCCACCCGGCTTGATGGGGGCCGAACGACCCAGGCACATCCAGCCCGAGAAGAGGTGCTCGCGCTCCCAGGCCAGCACCCCGGGGGACAGGTAGGCGTCGCGCGGCAGCATCCGGCTGGACCCGAACGGAGCCAGGGACAGCGCGAGCTGGTCCTGGTCGAGGGGTGCAGGGGGAATCGTGGGCATGACACTCCTTCAACTGAACGGTCAGTCAGTATTCTAGGACTCACCCGCGAACACGTCGAGGGTTGCGCCCTTCTCTCCCCGAGTGAACCAACGATAGGCCAGGAATCCTGCGGTCACCGCAATCAGGGAGGCCGCGAGCAGGAGCGTCGTGAGCGCATTCAGCGCCGGAGTCGGCGCGGCACGCGCGGTGTTGTAGACCTTGACCGACACCGGCTCGGTCGACGAGTCGCCGGAGAGGTAGCGAACGATGATGAAGTCGTCGATCACGTCGGCGAAGACCAGCACGGCACTGGCGAAGATCGCGGGGAACAGCATCTTCAGCAGCACCCGGCGTACGGCGCCGAAGCGCGACGCCCCGAGGTCGACCGCCGCCTCCTCGTAGTCGCGCCCGATCGTCAGCAGGCGGGCCCGCACGATCACGACCGGGTAGGACAGCTGGAAGGTGACCAGACCGATCACCTGACCCGAGGTCCCGAGGTTCACCGGCGAGACCAGCACCGTCGCCACGAAGAGCAAGGAGATGCCGATCAGGATCTCGGGCAGCACGAACGACACGATCACGGCGAGGTTGGCGGCGCTCGGCAGCCGGCCGCGCCAACGGTCCAGACCCAGGGCCATCGCCACCCCGAGCGGGATCGTGATCGCGGTGACGATGACCCCCAGCAGGAGCGTGTAGGTCAGCGCCGTGTGCAGGCTCGAGTCGTGCCACACCGACCGCAGCGGGTCGCCGTAGTACCACCGCATCGAGAAGCCCTGCCAGGTCACCCGCGACCGACCGGCATTGAACGAGAACAGCACGGCGACCAGCACCGGCAGCAGTGACCAGGCGAGGTAGCCGACGGTCACGATCCCGAGCACCCACGGCCGCCGCCAGGGGTTGCGCCACCAGGCCACCGGACTCCTCATGCGGCGCTGCTCACGAGGCGACCTCGACGCCGCTTCGGGTGCTGCGCACGTAGAACAGCATCGGCAGCACCGAGACCAGCAGGATCAGGAGCACGAACGCACCCGCTTGCCCGGTCTGGCCGGGCGTGAACACCGAGTTGTTGATCAGGTTCCCGATCATCGAGGTCGACGGCGATCCGGAGAGCAGGTCGTTGGTGAAGTAGTCGCCGAGCATCGGCAAGGTCGTCACCAGCAGGCTGACGACGACGGCGGACCGGCTCAGCGGCCAGGTGACCCGACGGAACGTCTCCCAGCGACTCGCGCCGAGGTCGCGAGCGGCCTCGAGCATCGAGACCGGCGCCCGGTCCAGGCCTGCGTACAACGGCAGGATCATGTAGGGCACGTAGCCGTACACGAGCCCGAGGACGACGGTCGTGGCATGTCCCTGCAGCCAGTCGACGTGGACGTCGAAGAGGCCGCCGGCACTGAGCGTGCGGTTGAGCAGACCCTTGGTCTGCAGGAGGTTCACCCAGGCCAGCATCCGCATCATGTAGCTGATCCAGAACGGCGCGATCAGGGCCGCCAGCAGCAGCCCCTTCCAGCGGCCGGCGAAACGAGCGGTGAAGTAGGCGACCGGGTAGGCAACGAGCAGGCAGAGCAGGCTGGCCACCGTGACATAGAGGACGGTCCGGATCAGGGCCGGGCGGAAGAAGTGGGAGGCACCGAAGACGTGGTCCCAGACGTAGCGGAACTGGGTGAAGTCCCAGTTCAACGGGTTCCACACCGGGACCGGCTCCCGCAGGATCGGGTCCACGCCACCGAAGAGGATGGACAGCACGACGTAGAACGGCGCGACGAAGAACACCGCGATCCACACGGTGCCCGGCAGGGCCAGCACAGGCCAGATCAGCCGGCTGCCCGCAGGGCGTCGGCGGCGGACCGACTCAGCCACCGGCCTTGAACTCCTGCCACGCCTGATGCCACGCCGTGTCGGAGTCCGGGGGCAGCTGCAGCAAGGGGAAGCCGATCTTGAAGTCTTCCTCGCGCACCACCGCCGACGCGAGGTTCTTGGGCACGTACCCCTGCGCGACGAGGGAGTCGGGCGTGAACTTCTTCAACGGCGGCTGATAGCCGGTGTAGCCGAAGTTCTGCTTGGCGATGTCGTTGTCGAGCAGCGCGTTCATGAAGAAGTGGGCCGCCACGGGGTTCTGGCCCTGGGCCAGGCAGACGACCAGGTCGTTGTCGACCTCGCCCTTGCCGTCGGAAGGGAACCAGTACCGCAGCACGTCGGGGGACACGTTCTTGGGGAGGTAGTAGGGCATGTTGATCGCGTCGCCGGACCAGAACTGCGCCAAGCCGTACTGTCCCGCCGGCATGTCGGTGTACATCGAGATGGTCACCTTGGGGCGCATCGTCGAGCGCAGCTCCAGGATCTGCTTGCGCACCATCGCCAGGTCCGTCGACGACGTGGAGTTGATGTCGTGGATGCCGTTGCGGAGCAGCACCATGGACATGGCCGTGTGCCAGTCGTCGAGGATCGCCAGGTCGCCGGCGTACTTCGTGTCCCACAGCGCGTCGTACGGATTGTCGATCGCGCCGATATCGGCCGGCAC
>JAWWPM010000156.1:0-3400 GCA_033854915.1 Nocardioidaceae bacterium | reverse complement strand
TCCTCGATGGTGACCTGGAGCCGGCCGATCAGGCTCTCGAGGTAGCCCAGGTTGGGCGCCGCCGCGGTGAGGAGCCAGTCGTCTTCGGCGTGGCGGAACAGCACGCCGTCCTCGAGCAGGTGCCCGTCGTCGTCGCACCACACGGTGTAGAAAGCGCTGCCCGGCCGACATTTCCGGATGTCGCGGGTCATCACACCGGCGAGGTAGCGCTCGGAGTCCTTGCCGGTGATGCGGTACTTGTAGAGCGGCGAGGTGTCGAAGAACCCCGCGGCGTTGCGCACCGCGAAGTACTCGTGCTTCGCCGACGTGTCGTAACGCAGCGAGGACAGGTGGCCCGCCCAGTGGGTGTAGAGCCCGGTCTGGTTGAGCTCGCTCAGGCGTGGGTAGAACGGCGTGGTCCGGATCATCATGGCGCGGTCAGCCTAGCCTGAACGGTCGTTCAGGTCGATGGGTTCGGGCGGTCAGCCGGCCGAGGCCTTGACCAGGTCGAACCAGGTCGAGCGGAGGACGAGCGCTCCGCGGAACTCGTCGCCGCTGACCACGACGTTCCGCTTGCTGCCCTGCAGGGTCATCACCTGGACACGTCCGCCCCACTGGCCGTTGCCGTCGCGGCTGGTCACGGTGATGGCGCGCAGGTTTCCCAGCGCCGGCCAGGCCCGCTCGATGGCCTTCGAGGTCACCGACGTGGACCAGGTGTGGACCAGGTTGCCGGACCAGCCGTCGTAGGGGTCCTTCTGGGCGACGAGGTAGGGCTCGGCACCGTCAGCCGTGCGGCCGCCGTCGCTCGCCGAGAACTGGGTGAACGCCGGCTCTCCCTCGAACAGCCGCACCTGCTTGGCGGTCTTCGAGACTGCCTTGTTGGAGGAGGGCTGCTCCGCGGACTTCCCGCCGTACACCTGGCACGAGGTGGTGTCGCAGAGGTTCCAGCGGGGCCGCGAGGGGTGTCGCGCCTCGTACGCCGCATAGGTGCGGGCCGCGATGGCCTGGGCCCGCAGCGCGGCCTGGTGCCACGACGTGGGCATCTCGCTGGGGACGACGCCCTGGACGTAGGCCTCGAGCGACACCCGGTTGACCGTGATCCGGTCGGGATGGTCGGGGACCGGCCCGAGCGAGAGCAGGGTGCCGCGGTAGGTCACGTGGTGACCGGCCACGACCAGGGTCAGCGCCGGCCCGGTCGAGCTCAGCTCGCCGTCGCCGGACAGGGTGCGCCAGGTGTGCCAGGTGCCGGTCAGATAGGACACCTTGGTGGACGCGCCTCCGCCCGCCGAGAGCCGCCACTGGGTGGCCTTGCTCGCCGGACCGGCGGTCGGGAGCGGGCTGGTCGAGCCGTCGCCGAGATCGCGCACCTGAAGGCCCGGGCGCGACACCACCGTCGTGTTGTGGTCGGTGTCGGCGCTGATCCAGACCCGGACGCGGCCACCGACCTTCCCGCCGTCGGTGTGCGGGTAGTAGAAGTGCACGATCTGCTGGGCGGTCAGGCCCTTCCGGGCGGCGCCCTCCGCGCCGTACTGGCTGAGCCCGTGGCCGTGGCCGTAGCCCCGGCCGTCGATCGAGATGACGGCGTGGTCCGGGACGTGCAGCGACGGCGCGCTGGTCGCCCCACCGGCGGCCCCGAGCGTCAGGCCGGCCAGGGTCAGCAGCCCGCCGAGAGCGGCGACGGTGGTGGTACGACGCGTGGTCACGATGCTGGTCCCCCGTGGTCTCTGTGACTGCCGTGACCTGTGTGACCGACCACGGCGAGCGTCAAGGGCATCACGAACTCAGACGCGATGCAACCTGCGGGCCGCCTCGGCGACCGAGCCGCTCATCGACGGGTAGACGGTGAACGCCTGCGCCAGCTGGTCGGCGGTGAGTGACTCCGCGACCGCGATCGACACCGGATGGATCAGCTCGCTGGCCCGCGGGGCGACGACCACGCCGCCGACGACGATGCCGGTCCCGGGCCGGCAGAACAGCTTCACGAAGCCGTCGTGCACGCCCTGCATCTTGGCGCGGGCATTGCCTGCGAGCGGCAGGGTGACCGCCCGCACCTCGATCGCACCGGCGTCGACCTCCTCCTGCGACCAGCCCACGGTGGCGATCTCGGGGGCGGTGAAGACGTTGGACGAGACGGTCTTGAGGTCCAGCGGGGCGACCGCGTCGCCCAGGAAGTGCCACATCGCGATCCGGCCCTGCATGGCGGCGACACTGGCCAGCATCAGGACCCCGGTGCAGTCGCCGGCGGTGTACACGCCCCGCGCCGTGGTGCGCGAGACCCGGTCGACGGTGATGAAGCCGGCGTCGTCGGTGGCCACACCGGCGGTCTCCAGCCCGAGGTCGCGCGTGTTGGGCACCGAGCCGAGGGCCAGGATGCAGTGCGAGCCCTCCACGGTGCGCCCGTCGGTGAGGGTCACCGTCACCGTCTCGCCGGCGCGGGTCACCGACGCCATCCGGGAGCGCGAGAGGACGTGCATGCCGCGTCTGGTCAGCACCTCCTCGAGCACCTCGGCCGCGTCGGCGTCCTCACCGGGCAGCACCCGGTCGCGGCTCGACACCAGGGTCACCTCGGCGCCGAGGGCGAGGTAGGCGCTGGCGAACTCGGCCCCGGTCACGCCCGAGCCCACCACCACGAGGTGGCTCGGCAGCTCGGTGAGGTCGTAGACCTGCTCCCACGTCAGGATCCGCTCGCCGTCTGGCTGGGCCTCGGGCAGCGTGCGTGGCGCGGCACCGGTGGCGAGGAGTACGGCGTCCGCCGCGATCGTGGTCGGCTCGCCGTCGGCGGTGGTGACCACGACCCGGTCGGGACCGTCGAGGCGGGCGCGGCCGTGGACGACCCGCACGCCCTCCTTCTCCAGGCGCCGCGCGATGTCGTCGGACTGGTCGTGGGCCAGCTGCTTCACCCGAGCGTTCACCCGGGCCAGGTCGACATGCACACTGTCGGCGCCGTCACCGTCCGCGTCGGTCAGGTTGACGCCGAGCTCGGCGGCGCCCGACACATCGGTCATCAGCTCGGCGGTGGCGATCAGGGTCTTGCTCGGCACACAGTCGGTGAGTACGGCCGAGCCGCCGAGGCCGTCGGTGTCGACGATGGTCACCTCGGCACCCAGCTGGGCGGCGACCAGACCGGACTCGTAGCCCCCGGGCCCGCCCCCCACGATCACGACGCGGGAGGTGGGGGTGGGCATGTGGTCATTCTTGCAGGGTGGGTGCGTGCCTCCCGCTGGGCTCCCAGATCACCCAGGGTCGGCCCCGGCCGGTCGGGAACCACCGTCCATCGAGGGCGGCGAACCATGGCCCGGGACGCTGGCCGCCTTTCGGGCTGTCCCGGAGGACCCGCCCGGCCACCTGTGGACAACGAGGCGGTCGACCCGGAGAAGGCTCCCCGAGACGGGGGTCCTTCGGTGGGTTGTACATGGATGAG
>JAWWPM010000155.1:0-4549 GCA_033854915.1 Nocardioidaceae bacterium | reverse complement strand
GAGCGGCCGATCGTCCTGTGCTTCACCGCGGACGAGGAGGCGGGCGGACACCACGGCGCCCAGGTGCTGGTCGAGGAGTACGCCGATCGCCTGGAGCACTGCACCGAGGCGGTCGGCGAGGTCGGTGGCTTCAGCACCACGATCCGGGGGCGGCGGCTGTACCTGATCGAGGCCGCCGAGAAGGGCATGGCCTGGATGAAACTGACCGCGCGCGGTCGGGCGGGACACGGGTCGATGCTCAACGACGACAACGCGGTGACGCGGCTCGCCGCGGCGGTCGCCCGGATCGGGACCTACGACTGGCCGGTCCGGCTGACCCCGACGATGGAGACGCTGCTCGCGTCGGTTGCCGAGTTGGTCGGCACCGAAGCGACGCCCGACAACGCGGAGGCACTGATCGAGGAGTTCGGCACCGCCGCGCGGATGATGGGCGCGGTGATCCGCAACACCGCCAACCCGACCATGACCCAGGCCGGCTACAAGGTGAACGTGATCCCGACCGAGGCCACCGCGCACGTTGACGGCCGCTTCCTGCCCGGCTACGAGGACGAGTTCTTCGACACGCTGGCGGAGCTCTGCGGCGCGGGCATCGAGCGGTCGTTCCTCTCCCACCAGCAGCCGTGGGAGACGCCGTACGACGGAGACCTCGTCGCCGCGATGACCCGCAGCCTCCTGGCCGAGGAGCCCGACGCCGTGGTGGCGCCGTACCTCATGAGCGGTGGGACCGATGCCAAGCACTTCAACAAGCTGGGGCTGCGCAGCTACGGCTTCACGCCGCTGCGGCTGCCGGCCGACCTCGACTTCACCGCGTTGTTCCACGGTGTCGACGAGCGGGTGCCGGTGGACGCCCTGGAGTTCGGGGCCCGCGTCTTCGACAGGTTCATCGAGCAGATCTGAACGAGGACCGAGCGACCCGGCGGCCTGCAACTAGTACAGCGTGGGCCGCATCCGGATGATCTTGCGGCGCAGCACCACCCGGCGGGTGCCGTCGGGGGAGACCCGGACCCGGTCGAGCTCCCAGCCGCCGTGCTCGGCCCGCTCGACCAGCATCCGGGTCACCACGTTGCGGGAGAAGTCGCGGGCGATGGTGAGCTTCTCGAACTCCCACTCCACCCCCCGGGTCGCGGGGCGGAGCAGCGTTGCCGGCACGGGTCAGTCCTCCGAGACGTCGTCGAGCGCGTCGACGATCTCCGGTGGCAGGGTCAGCTCCTCGACGCCGAGGGAGTCGATGAGCTGCTTGGCCGTGCGGGCCCCCAGGATCGGGGCGGTGACGCCGGGCCGGTCGCGCACCCAGGCCAGCGCGACCTCGGTCATCGACCAGCCCAGACCCTCGGCAGCCTTGGCCACGCCCTCGACCACCCGGCTCGAGCGGTCGTCGAGGTAGGGGTCGATGAAACCGGAGAAGAAGGGTGACGCGCCGCGGGAGTCGGACGGCGTACCGCTGCGGTACTTGCCGGTCAGCACCCCGCCGCCGAGCGGAGACCACGGGAGGATCCCCAGCCCCAGCGCCAGCGCGGCGGGTACGACGTCCAGCTCGATGCGGCGGTTGAGCAGGGAGTACTCCATCTGGGTGGAGGCCAGGGCGGTGCGGCCCGGCACAGCTCGCTGCCAGGTGGCCGCCTGCGCCGTCTGCCAGCCGGTGTAGTTGGAGATCCCGACGTACGACGCGCGGCCGGACGTGACCGCGAGATCGAGGGCGGTCAACGTCTCCTCGACGGGCACGCCGTCGACCCAGGTGTGCACCTGCCAGAGGTCGACATGGTCGACCCCGAGCCGGCGCAATGAGGCGTCCAGCTCGGTCAGCAACCGCCCGCGAGACGCGTAGGTCTCGCGCCGGCCGCTGCGTCGGGAGATGCCGGCCTTGGTGGCCAGGACGACCTCGTCACGGGACACGACGTCGCGGATCAGCCGCCCCACCAGCTCCTCGGACGCGCCGTCGCCGTAGCCGGCCGCGGTGTCGACGAGCGTGCCGCCGGCCTCGGCGAAGGCGATCAGCTGGTCACGAGCCTCGTGCTCGTCGGTGTCGCGTCCCCACGTCATGGTCCCCAGGCCGAGCCGCGAGACCGAGAGGCCCGTGGCACCGACCGCCCGCTGTTCCATGGCGACAAACTAGCCGGTCCGGGGTGACCGGGGAGCCTGCGGCTCGCGGGCCGGGCGGGGCCCTACCCTTGGGCAGTCGTTGCTGCCCCCGAAGCCGAAAGCTGGCCATGAACTATCTCGACGCCGTCATCCTCGGGATCGTGGAGGGGCTCACGGAGTTCCTGCCCGTCTCGAGCACCGGTCATCTGACCATCGCCGAGAAGATGCTCGGGCTGACCGTCGACGACCCGGCGGTCACCGGCTTCACCGCCGTCATCCAGATGGGGGCGATCGCGGCCGTGATCGTCTACTTCGTGCGCGACATCGGGCAGATCATCAAGGCGTGGTGCCTCGGCCTGGTCAGGCCCGAGTGGCGCGGGCACCGCGACTTCCGGATGGGCTGGTACGTCATCCTCGGCACCATCCCTGTCGGCATCGTGGGCCTGCTGTTCAAGGACGTGATCAAGAACGATCTGCGCAGCCTGTGGGTGGTGGCGATCGCCCTGATCGCGTGGAGCGCGGTGATGTGGATCGCCGAGTGGTCGGCCCGCCAGGAGCGCACCGAGAAGCAGCTCAACCTCACCGACGCCCTCGTGGTCGGCCTCGTGCAGTGCGTCTCGCTGGTGCCCGGCGTGTCGCGCTCCGGCGCCACGATCTCGGCCGGTCTGTTCCGCGGGCTCGACCGGGTGACCGCGACCCGGGTGTCGTTCTTCCTCTCCATCCCGGCGCTGCTCGCGGCCGGGCTGTTCGAGCTCAAGGACGCGCTCGGGGGGTCGATCAGCCTCGGCGAGATACTCGTCGGCACGGTGGTCGCGTTCGTCGTCGCCTACGCGAGCATCGCGTGGCTCCTGCGCTTCGTGGCCCACCACCCGATCACGTGGTTCGTGCCCTACCGGGTCGCGCTCGGCGCCGTGCTCCTGGCACTGCTGGCCACCAACGTCATCAGCGCCACCTGACCGCGACGACGGAGCTCAGAGCCAGCCGGAGCGCTTGAAGAAGAACCAGAGCCCGGTCACGCTCAGCACCATCAATGCCATCGCGAACGGGTAGCCGAGCTGCCATTCGAGCTCCGGCATGTGCCTGAAGTTCATGCCGTAGACCCCGGCGATCAGAGTCGGCACGACCACGAGGCCGACGCCGGCCGAGATCTTGCGCATGTCCTCGTTCTGCTGCACCGAGATCTGGGCGAGGTGCGCGTCGAAGGCTGTCGACAGCAGCGCGTCGAGGCCGTCGACGGTCTCGGCGACCTTGGTCAGGTGGTCCGAGACGTCGCGGAAGAACGGCGCTGACTCCTCGGCGATCCCGGGCACGGCGCCGGTCGCGAAACGCCGCATCGGCTCCCGGAGCGGCAGTACGGCGCGCCGGGTCTCGGCGATCTCGCGCTTGAGGGTGTAGATGCGCGCCGAGTCGTTGGTGCGCTCGGGGGAGAAGACCGAGGTCTCGACCTCGTCGACGTCCTCCTCGAGCGAGGCCACCACCGACAGGTAGGCGTCCACCACCCGGTCGCACACGGCGTACACCACGGCCGAGGGTCCGTGGGTGAGCACCTTGGCCCGCGACTCGAGGTCGCGCCGGGCCGTGTGCAGCTCCGAGCCGGAGCCGTGGCGCACGGTGATGATGAAGTCGCTGCCGACGAACATGTTGATCTCGCCGGTCTCGACCGCGTCGTTGGCGTCGACGTACCAGAGCGACTTGAGCGTGAGGAACAACGTGTCCTCGTAGCGCTCGAGCTTGGGCCGCTGATGGGCGTTGAACGCGTCCTCCACCGCGAGCGGGTGCAGCCCGAACTCCTCCTCCACGGTGGCCAGCTCGTCCTCGCTGGGCTCGTGCAAGCCGACCCAGACGAAGTCGCCGGGCTCGCAGGCCAGCTTGCGCAGCCGGCCGAGCTCGCTGGGTGGGATGTCGTCGACGATCCGCATCCCGGCCCGGTAGACGGCGCTGTCCACGATCACGGCGCCCACGCTAGTCCCTCTAGGCTCTGCGCCATGGCAACCCTGATCCTGCTGCGGCACGGGCGTACGTCGGCGAACGCCTCGGGCACGCTGGCCGGGCGGACCAAGGGAGTCCACCTCGACGACCTCGGGCGGCAGCAGGCCGAGCGCGCCGCCCGGCGGCTGGCCGCCGTACCCCTGGCCGACCTGGTCAGCAGCCCCCTCGAGCGCTGCCGCGAGACCGCTCGTCCGGTGCTGTCGGCGCAGGAGGGCAGCCTCCGGATCCACACCGACAAGGGCCTGACCGAGTGCGACTACGGCGAGTGGCAGGGACGGCCACTGAAGGAGCTGGCGAAGCTCCCGCTCTGGAAGACGGTGCAGGCGCAGCCGTCCGCGGTGACTTTCCCCGGTGGCGAGTCGATGACCCAGATGCAGGCGCGGGCGGTCGACGCCGTGCGACGTCGCGACGCCGCGGTCGCGGCCGAGCACGGCGCCGGCGCCGTGTGGGTCGCGGTCAGTCACGGAGACGTCATCAAGTC
>JAWWPM010000154.1:0-2687 GCA_033854915.1 Nocardioidaceae bacterium | reverse complement strand
ACAAGCTCGGCGTCGCCACCGACCAGCTCGCGCTGGCGACCGGCTCCGTCGCCCTGATCTACCAGCTGGTGCAGGCGTTCTGCGAGCCCGGCGACGAGGTGGTCTACGCCTGGCGGAGCTTCGAGGCCTACCCGATCGGGGTGACTGCGGCCGGTGCCCGCAGCGTGCAGGTGCCGGTGACGGCCGACGGCCGCCACGACCTCGACGCGATGGCGGCCGCGATCACCGACCGCACCCGCATCGTCCTGGTCTGCACGCCCAACAACCCGACCGGCCCCGCGGTCAGCCAGGGCGAGCTCGACGCGTTCCTGGCGAAGGTGCCCCCCCACGTGCTCGTCGTGGTCGACGAGGCCTACGTCGAGTTCGTGCGGATGAGGGACGCCGTCGACGGCGTCGCCACGGTGCGGGGTCGCGACAACGTGGTAGCGACCCGGACCTTCTCCAAGGCCTACGGCCTGGCCGGGTTCCGCGTGGGTTACGCCATCGGGCCGGCCCCGCTGGCGAACGCGCTGCGAGCGGTCTCTCTTCCGTTCGGGGTCTCCAGCATCGCGCAGGCCGCCGCCCTCGCCTCGCTGCGAGCCGAGAGCGCGCTGCTCGAGCGGGTCGACTCCCTGGTCGCCGAGCGGGACCGGGTGACCCAGGGCCTGGCCGAGGCAGGCCTCGCCGTGCCGGACGCCCAGGGAAACTTCGTCTGGTTCGCCACCGGCGAGCGCACTGCGGCCTTCGCCGCCGCCGCGGATGACATCGGGATCGTCGTCCGCCCCTTCGCAGGCGTTGGGGCGCGCGTCTCGATCGGGGAGCCCGAGGCCAACGACCGCACCATCGAGCTGGGGCGCACCTTCCGCTGACCGTGGTGGTCAGACGGTGACCGGCTGGGGCTGGACCGTGCGATCCATCTCCCGGAAGCGCGGCATCAGGGCGGGAGCCATGGTGGCCGCGAAGTAGCAGAGCCCGACGACCAGCAGCGCCGGGTCGAGCCCGAACCCGCTCACCAGCACGCCACCGAGCACGCCACCCAGCGGCATCATCGACCAGCACATCGCGCCGCTCAGCGCGGTCACGCGGCCGACCAGGGGCGGGGGGATGCGTTCGAACTCGACGGCGTTGATCACCGGGTTGAGGAACCCCGACGCGGAACCTCCGACCACGCACATCGCCAGGATCGCCCACAGCGGGACGCCCAGCGCGAACAGGACGAACCGTGGCAGGCCGGTGACCAGGAACGCCACGACGTACGTCCTGAAGCGCGGCAGCCGGGTGCCGTACGCCGCCGCCACGAACGAGCCGACCATCGAGGCGCCGCCCCAGACCGAGAAGACGAGCCCGAGGACCCCGACCCCGGCGCCCGAGTCGCGGGCCCAGACCGGCAGCAGCACCGCAGACCAAGCCAGGTCGAGCAGGTTGGTGACCGCGATCATCAGGCACAGGCTCATCAGCACGGCGTCGTGGCGCAGGAAGTCCCAGCCGGCGCGCAGCTCGGCGAGGTACGACGTCTTCGGCAGGTCGTCGGACTGGTCGAGGCTGTGGACGCCGCGCTCGTCGAGGCCTCGGGTCGTGACCAGCAGCACCACCGCACACACGCCGAACGACGTCGCGTCCACGGCTACGGCGTCGGCCGCCCCGATCGTGGCGACGAGGCCGCCGGCCAGGGCGGCGCCGATCATCGTCGCGCCCCTCTCGACCGCCGACGCCAGGCCGGTGGCCCGCTCGAACGGCACGTGGGCACTGGCGACCAGGCCCGGGATCATAGCGCCGACGGCTGCGTCGCCCGGACCGCGCAGCGCGCCGCCGATCGCGACCAGCACCAGCAGGGCCGGGAAGGTCAGGTGACCGGCGCTGTGCAGCAACGGGATCAGCCCGACCGAGACCATCGACAGCAGGTCGGCGGTGATCGCCATCCGGCGCGGGCCCACCCGGTCGACGAGCGGCCCGCCGGTCGCCTTGAAGATCACCAGCGGGGTCAGCTCGGCCGCCGCGACCAGCCCGGTGCGGGTCGGCGAACCGGTGGTCACCAGCACGAGCCAGGGGATCGCGATCATCGAGACCCGGGTGCCGAGCAGCGACACGGTCTCGGCGGTGAGCCAACCGTAGAGCGGCAGCCGGCGGGCGCTCATCGGGCGTCCTCGTCGAGCACCACCGTGCCTGGCCGCGGGAACGCGTTGAGGTTGACCACGAAGTAGGCGGCGTCCTCGGTGCCGGCGGGCTCCTCGGTGTCCCAGAAGCGGGAGATGACGGCCTCGATGGCGTCGAGCAGCTCCTCGGCCCGCGTCGGCGTGAGCCGGATGTGCCAGTCGCTGGTCGTGCTCGCCTCCTGCCACGGCCGGGGGAGGAAGCGCCGCTCGGCAACGGCCTGCATGAGGGTCTCGGTGTACATCAGGGCGACCGTCTGGAGGTAGGCCTCGGCGTCCTCGGCCTCCTCGTCGGGACGCGAGGTCATCCCCATGCGGGTGCTCTGGTGCGCGGATCTCCACCAGCGGTCACGGGCGTCGCCCCGCTCGGCGTCCTCCACGATGAAGCCGTGCTCGGCGAGCTGGCGCAGGTGGTACGACGTGGCGCCGGTGTTGAGCTGGAGCTTGCCGGCGAGCCCGGTGGCCGTGGCGGGGCCCTCGAGCCGCAGCAGCATCAGCATCTTCAGCCGGGTCGGGTGCGAGAGCGCGCGCAGCCCCGCCGCGGTGGGGGTGATCGAG
>JAWWPM010000153.1:0-3082 GCA_033854915.1 Nocardioidaceae bacterium | reverse complement strand
GATCGCGCTCGACGGCGCGATCGCGCGCTACGAGGCCGACGAGGAGGTCCAGGAGCTGCTCACGAAGAGCCTGGGCAGCAACCTCGGCGTCGACTTCCTGCCGGGGTCCTTCGGCTTCGACACGTCGGTCGAGGTGACCCCCGACTTCGCGGGCCGCCTCCTGTGGCTGGACGCGTACGTCGCGAACGTCGACCGGAGCTGGCGCAACCCCAACCTGCTGGTGTGGCACGGGCGACCGTGGCTGATCGACCACGGGGCCTCGCTGTACTTCCACCACGGGTGGAGCGGCGGCGTCGGGTCGGCCGACCGGTTCGCGGTGCAGCCGTACGACGCGTCCGACCACGTGCTGGCCCGGTCGGTGCGGGAGGTGGCGGCGGTGGACCAGGAGCTGGCCGGCAGGCTCACCGACGAGGTGCTGGACGCGGTGGTCGCCGACGTGCCCGACGGCTGGCTGACCCCGGTGCCCGGTGCGGAGACGTCGGCGGAGCTGCGGGCGTCGTACGCGACGTTCCTGCGCGCACGCCGTGACGGGGGCCGGCCGTGGCTGCCCGGGGCCCGCTCGTGAACCCCTACCAGTACGTCGTCCTGCGGGCGGTGCCCCGCGTGGACCGCGAGGAGTTCGTCAACGTGGGGGTCGTCCTCTTCTGCGAGGAGACCGGCTTCCTCGACGTCGGCTGGTACGTCGACGACCTCCGGCTCCGCGCGCTCGACCCCATGGCCGACCAGGGCGCGCTGTGCCACGGACTGGAGTTCGTCGCCGGCGTCTGTCACGGCGACGCGTCGCTGGGCGAGATCGCCGACCAGGACCTGGGCACCCGGTTCGGCTTCCTGAAGGCCCCACGCAGCACCGTCGTCCAGCCGGGTCCGGTGCACGGCGGGCTCACCGCCGACCCGGGGCTGGAACTCGAGCGGCTGCTCGACCGGCTGGTGCGGCAGTGACCGAGGGACCGCCGCGGGGGCTGACGTTCGGCTCGGTGGCGGAGCGCTACGAGCGCTACCGGCCCGGCTACCCCGACGCGCTGCTCGCCCTCGTGGTCGCCGACGTGGCGGTGACCACGGCGATCGAGATCGGGGCGGGCACCGGCAAGGCGACCCGGCTGGTCGCCGGCTCCGGGATCGACGTGACCGCGGTCGAGCCGGACCCGCAGATGGCCGCCGTCCTCACCCGGGTGACCGCCGGCCTGCCGGTGACGGTGGTGATCTCGACCCTCGAGGAGCTGCCGGAGTACCCGCCCGTCGACCTGCTGTACGCCGCCGCGGCCTGGCACTGGACCGACCGGGAGACCCGGTGGGAGCGAGCCGCCCGGCTGGTCCGCGCGGGTGGGCTGTTCGCCAGCCTGGGCGGACCGGTCAACGTCGCCGACGCCCTGCTCGACGCGCGCGTGGAGGCGCTGCGTGAGGAGGTGATCGGCTCCGAGGACATCGCCGGCACCGAGGACGAGCCCGACGGACTCGCGTGGCCCGGCAACGAGCTGCTGGCGTCGCCGTACTTCACCGACGTCGAGCAGCACGAGCTGACCGTGACGTTCCCGATGGCCGCCGACGACCTAGTCGGCCTGATCTCGACCGTCTCGGCCTACCTGCTGCTGCCCGAGCCGACCCGGGACGCCCTGCTCGGCCGGATCCGGTCGGTGCTGCCGGCCACCGTGGAGGTACGGCGGGACCTCCGGCTGCACCGGGCCCGCCGTACCGACGTCGGGGTCGGTCAGACCGGCACGAGCTCCACGGCGCCCACCGCGTAGCGCGCGAGCACCGCGCGGGCCAGCTCCGGGTCGGCACCGAGCGGCGCCGACACGGCGACCGCGCCGGCCTCGAACGCGAGCTCGGCGGCCCGGTCGGGCAGGAAGCCGGGAGCCAGGAACATCGAGGCCACCGCGACGTGGCGGCGACCCTCGGCGCGGAAGGCGCGCACCGCCTCACCGGTGGCCGGGGGAGCGGCGGACGCGAACGCGGCGGACACCGGCAGCTTGTGCCGGGCGCCCCAGACCCGGGCCAGCCGCGCGACCGCCTGGTTGGCGAGCGGGTCGGAGGAGCCGGCCGCTGCCAGCACCAGCGCGTCGAGCTCGCGCACCCGGCCCTGGCTGAGCGCGTCGCGGAGCCGCTTGTCGAGCACCTCGAGGAAGCTCGGCTCCATGCCGAGGATCCGGCTCGCCCGGATCTGCAGCTTCTCGTGACGGGCCGCAGCCTCCGCGATCGCGGAGGGCACGTCGACCTTGGCGTGGTAGGCCTCGCTGAGCAGCAGCGGGACGACCACGATCTCCTCGAACCCGGCCCGGACCAGCTTGTCGACGACCTTGCCGAACGTCGGCCTCGAGAGCTCGAGGAAGGCGGCCTCGATGCGGAGGTCGGGCCGGAGCTCGCGGACCTGGGCGACGAGTGCCTCGATCGTCGCCGCGGACCGGGGGTCGCGGCTGCCGTGGGCGAGGGCGATCAGTGCAGGTGCAGTCATCGGTCTGCCTCCTTGTGTCGAGCAGGGAACGGGGTGCTGAGGGTGGGGCGGGTCACTGGTGGATCCCGCACTCGGTCTTGTTGGTGCCGGCCCAGCGGCCGCTGCGCGGGTCCTCGCCGGGGGCGACCCGGTTGGTGCACGGCCAGCAGCCGATGGACGGGTAGCCGTCGTAGACCAGCGGGTTGACCAGGACGCCGTTGTCGGCGATGTAGCGGTCCACCTGCTCGTCGCTCCAGCGGGCGATCGGGGAGACCTTCACCTTCTGCTTCTTGTCGTCCCAGCCGACCACCGGCGCGTTCACCCGGTTGTGGGTCTCGGCGCGACGCAGCCCCGTCGCCCACGCGTCGTACTCGGTGAGCGCCTGCTTGAGCGGCTGCACCTTGCGCAGCGCGCAGCTCAGGTCGGGATCGGTCTTGTAGAGGTCCGTGCCGTACTGGGCGTCCTGCTCGGCGACCGTGAGCGAGGTACTGACGGTCCGCACGTTGACCGGCAGGGTCGCGGCGACCGCGTCGCGGGTGCCGATCGTCTCGACGAAGTGGTAGCCGGTGTCGAGGAAGACCACGTCGATGCCCGGCGCGACCTTCGCGGCCAGGTGGGCCAGCACCGCGTCGCCCATCGACGAGGTGATGCAGA
>JAWWPM010000152.1:0-3312 GCA_033854915.1 Nocardioidaceae bacterium | reverse complement strand
TTGTCGGGGGTTGCAACCCCTGAGAAGCCACGGGATCCCCGGCTGACCGGGTATCCCGACGACGCCCCCACCCGGCTCGCCGGGCTGACCATCCCGGGGCTGGCGAACTGCCACAGCCACGCGTTCCACCGGGCGCTGAGGGGGAGGACGCAGCGGGGGACGGGCACGTTCTGGACCTGGCGCGAGCAGATGTACGACGTAGCAGGGCGGCTGGACCCCGACACCTACCTCGAGCTGGCCACAGCCACCTTCGCGGAGATGGTCGCGGCCGGGATCACGACGGTGGGGGAGTTCCACTACCTCCACCACCAGCCCGACGGCACGGCGTACGACGACCCCAACGCGATGGGAAGGGCGCTGATCGAGGCAGCGGCCACCGCCGGGATCCGGCTCACCCTGCTCGACACCTGCTACCTCACCGCCGGCATCGGCCGGCCACCCGAGGGCGTGCAGCGCCGGTTCAGCGACGGTGACGTCGACGGCTGGGGGGAGCGGCTCAGCGGGCTGACCGGCACCCCGCAGGCGCGGATCGCCGGCGCCTACCACTCGGTGCGCGCCGTACCCCGCGACCAGATGCGCACCCGCACCACCTCACCGCTCCACATCCACCTCTCCGAGCAGGTCGCGGAGAACGAGGAGTGCCTGGCGGCCTACGGCCTGACCCCCACCCAGGTCTTCGCCGAGGCCGGTCACCTGACCAGCCACAACACGCTCGTGCACGCCACCCACCTCACCGACGACGACGTGCGGCTGATCGGCGAGGCGGGCGCCTTCGTCGACTTCTGCCCCACCACCGAGCGCGACCTCGGCGACGGCATCGGCCCCGGGCGAGCGCTGCACGACGCCGGCGCGCGGCTGACCCTCGGCAGCGACAGCCACGCCGTGATCGACCCGTTCGAGGAGATGCGCGCTCTCGAGCTGGACGAGCGCCTGGCCTCCCAGCGACGCGGACACTGGACGGCCGTCGAGCTCCTCGAGGCCGGGACCCGGCACGACTCGCTGGGCTGGGACGACGTCGGCCGGATCGCCGTCGGTCAGCGCGCCGACCTGGTCACCCTCGACACCGACGGCGTCCGCACCGCCGGCACCGGCTCCGACGAGCACACCGCGGTGTACGCCGCCGTCGCCGAGGACGTCACGCACGTCGTGGTCGACGGCCGGGTGGTCTTCCGGCAGGGTGACCGCGAGCAGCTCGGCCGCGACCTGGCCGCCGCGGTCGACCGGGTCTGGGAGGCGCCATGACCAGCACCGTGATCACCCACATCGGCGAGCTCGTCACCAACGACCCGGACGCGCCCGACCTGCTCGGCGCGATCCGCGACGCCGCGCTCGTCGTGGACGGTACGACGGTCGCTTGGGTCGGCGCGGCGGTGGACGCCCCGGCGGCCGACCAGCTGGTCGACGTCGGCGGCCGAGCCGTGCTCCCCGGGTTCGTCGACTCCCACTCGCACCTGGTCTTCGCCGGTGACCGGGGTGAGGAGTTCGCCGCCCGGATGGCCGGCCGGCCCTACGCCGCCGGCGGCATCCGCACCACCGTCGCCGCCACGCGGGCCGCCACCGACGAGCAGCTGACCAGTCACGTCGCCCGGCTGGTCGCCGAGATGCGCCGGCAGGGCACCACCACGGTCGAGATCAAGAGCGGCTACGGCCTGACCGTCCACGACGAGGCCCGCAGCCTCGCGGTCGCGCGGCAGTTCACCGAGGAGACGACCTACCTCGGCGCGCACGTCGTACCCGACGGCACGAGCCCCGAGGAGTACGTCGCGCTGGTCACCGGCCCGATGCTCGAGGCCTGCGCCCCGCACGCCCGGTGGATCGACGTGTTCTGCGAGGACGGCGCCTTCGACGAGGACCAGGCGCGGGCGGTGCTGCTGGCCGGCCGGGGGGCCGGGCTGAAGGGCCGCCTGCACGCCAACCAGCTCGGCCGGGGACCCGGCGTACGTCTGGGGGTGGAGCTGGGGCTGACCGCCGTGGACCACTGCACCCACCTGTCCGACGCCGACGTCGCCGCCCTGGCGGACTCGGGCACCATCGCGACCCTGCTGCCCGGCGTGGAGTTCTCCACGCGGCAGCCCTACCCCGACGCCAGGGCGCTCCTCGACGCGGGCGTGCGGGTCGCGATCGCCACCGACTGCAACCCCGGCTCGTGCTTCACCAGCTCGATGCCGTTGTGCGTCGCCCTCGCGGTCCGCGAGATGGAGATGACCCCCGCCGAGGCCGTGCACGCCGCCACCGCGACGGCGGCAGCGGCCCTCGACCGCACCGATGTGGGCCGGCTCGTGCCCGGCAGCCGGGCGGACTTCCTGGTCCTCGACGCGCCCAGCCACCTCCACCTCGCCTACCGTCCCGGCGTGCCCCTGGTGAGTGGCACCTGGGTGGGCGGCCGCCCCGTCTGAGGTAGGCACCTCGGGCGCCTCCGGCCATCTGAGGTAGCAGGCCTGCGGAGATAGGGCACGGTGCCGATGTCCCGGCCTACCTCACAGGCGGATTCTCGTCGTATCAGTCGGAGATACGAAGGGATGATCACCATGAACGACCTGTACCTGCTGCAAGGCGAGTACCACTACCGCGCCACCCGCACCCGCAACGAGCTGCGCCCGGTGCGCTACCGCCGCTGGCGCAAGCGCCTTGCGAACAACGGCGCCGGTGCCGCCACCAACGAGAAGAACTGGATCAGCTGACGTGGTGTCCGTGGTCCACGACATCATGGACCGCATGACGTCGCCGCTGGTCGGTCGAGATGCCGAGCTGGAGCACCTCTGCTCCACGCTCGGCATCTCTGTGTCCGCCGGCGCCAGGGCCGGGGCGGGAGCCGACCGCTCCGCCGTCCTCGTCGCCGGGGACGCAGGAGTCGGCAAGACCCGGCTGCTCACCGAGCTGCGTGACCGCTCCCTCGTCGACGGCTGGCAGGTGCTGGCCGGCCACTGCCTCGACTTCGCCGACAGCGCGCTGCCCTACCTTCCCTTCTCCGAGATCACCGGCCGCATCTCCCGTGAGCTGCCCGACGTCTTCGACGACGTCGCCGAGCGCCACCCGGCCCTCCTTCGTCTGCTGCCGGGTCAGCGAATGCTGAGCCAGGCCACCGACCCCGAGTCGGTCCCTGCCGACCAGGGCGCACTCTTCGACGGCGTGCACGCGCTGGCCGAGGCCGTCGGCTCCCGCCAGCCGCTGCTGCTCGTCATCGAGGACCTCCACTGGGCCGACCAGTCGACCCGTGACCTGATCAGCTTCCTGTTCAGCAGGGGCTTCGAGGCACCGGTGGCCCTGGTCACCTCCTACCGCTCCGACGACCTCCACCGCCGCCACCCGCTC
>JAWWPM010000151.1:0-20465 GCA_033854915.1 Nocardioidaceae bacterium | reverse complement strand
CGCCCTCTTATGCGGCCACCACCACCGGGTCATCCACCACACACCCTGGCAGATCCGGCTCAACCCCCACGACCACCGACCTGAATTCATACCCCCACCCAAACCCGGGGTGACACGAGAATGGATCCGATATCGACCCCGAAAGGAATGAGGCTGCTCTCCGGAGATCATGAAATCCTCATTCCGGTGGGCACCGCCCTCCGGCACCCCTAGTGTCTGCTCCCATGAAGCGCGTCGTCCTCGTCGTCGCGGGACTGGCGGTCCTCGCCCTCGCCGTCGTCCTGCCCGCACTGACCTTCGACGCCGGCGGCCCCGCTCAGACCGACGAGACCACGATCAGCCGCTACGCAGCCGACTTCACGGTGGCCGCGAACGGCGACCTCACCGTGGTCGAGACCCTGGCGGTCGACTTTCCCAGCAGCGACAAGCACGGCATCTTCCGGTTCTTCGACCGCTCCGACCCCAGCGCGCCGCATGCCCGGCGAGTGCCCCACGACATCACCGTGTCCATGGACGGGCACTCGGAGCCGTCCGAGCTCACGACCGCGTCCAACGGCCGGTACGACGTGGTGAAGATCGGCGACCCCAACGTGCTCGTCCACGACGGCACGCACACCTACGTGATCGGCTACCGCATCGACGGTGTCCTCGAGCCCGGGACGAACGGCTCGCCCACGCAGTTCTACTGGAACCTGATCCCCGGCGGCTGGGCCCAGGCGATCAACAAGGCGCACCTCACCGTGCACCTTCCTGCCGCGGCCGAGTCGACGCAGTGCGCCGTGGGCGTCGGTGCCAGCGTCGGGTGCGAACCCCGGGGAGTTGGGAGCCGCACCCTCCAGGTCGACACAGGACCGCTCGAACCGCGGACGCCGGTCACCATCAAGACGGGGCTCCCGATCGCCACGCCGCCGGCGGGGGACACCCTGCCGTGGACGGCCCGCCTCGACGGGGTGCTCGGCGACAGTGTTGCGGGCCTCGTCGTCGTACTCCTCCTTGCCGCAGCGGCCGGAGTCGCCGGCGCCCTGGCCGCGTGGAGTGCCCGCGAGCGCAAACCGGCATTCCCGCTCCAGTACGAGCCGCCGCCGGGCGTCGGGCCGGCCGAAGGCAACTACATCGTCAACGAGAAGGTCGACACCCGCGCCTTCGTCGCCTCGTTGCTGTGGGCCGCCCAGCAGGACGCGATCATCCTGCATCGCAGCGGCGACGACTGGACGATCACCGACAAGGCCGGAGCAGACGGCTGGGGGAAGCTCGACCACGTGACGGGGGCGATCGCGCCCCTGCTCGGCGGGCCAGGTGGCCAGTTCACGGCCCGGCGGCACGACGTACACACCGGACAGGTGCTGGCCGAGCGCATCGAGAAGTTCGAGGAGGAGACCCGCGACTGGGGCAGGAAGCAGGGCTTTCTCACCACGGCCGGGCTCGGCAGCGTCGGCTCGGTGCTGGTCATCGGCGGTGCCGCCCTCGCGTGGGTCTCGGCCTTCGGGGTCTGGTTCGGCATGAGCACCACCGGCCTGGTGCCGGGTGCCTTCGCCCTGGCCGCTTCGCCCCTCATCGCCACCGGTGCCGGCACCAAACGGACCGCAGCTGGCCGCGACCTCTGGTCGCGCCTGGGAGGCTTCGAGCGGGTGCTGTCGACGCCTTCGAGCAAGCAGCGTTTCGACTTCTCCGGCCGCAAGGAGCTCTACACCGCCTACATCCCGTGGGCCGTGGCCTTCGGCTGTGCCGACGCCTGGGCCAGGAAGTACCGCACCGAGATGGGTGTGGAGCCTCCGGTGCCGGCGTACTTCGGAGGGATGTACGTCGGTGACCACACCGGCAACTACGTCGACCAGATGGTCGGAGACTTCTCCTCGACCCTCTCCAGCTCGATCTCGGCCTACCAGGCCACCCAGGGCCATTCAGGCGGCGGGGGCGGCGGCGGTTTCTCCGGGGGTGGCGGCGGCGGCGGTGGTGGCGGAGGCTCCTGGTGACCGACACAATGAGCCGCACATACAGCGAGAGGGGCGTACGCCGGTGATCTGGATCGTGCTGGGAGTGGTGGTGGTCCTCGCGGCCGTCGCCGTGATCGGGTTCAACCGGCTCCGGACCGCGGACGTGGGCGCCCAGGAAGCGCTGGGTGGCATCGACGTGCAGCTCACGCGGCGCGCCGACCTGATCCCCAACCTGGTCGAGACCGTCAAGGGGTACGCCGCGCACGAGAAGGGCGTGTTCGAAGAGGTCACCGCCGCCCGGGCCGGAGTGCAGCAGGCGGCGGCGGGGAACGACGTACCTGCCAAGGCGGCCGCCGACGCCAAGCTGCAAGGGGCGCTGGTCAGCCTCAACGCGGTCGCCGAGAACTACCCCGACCTCAAGGCCAACCAGAACTTCCTCGACCTGCAGCGGCAGCTGGCCGACACCGAGAACCAGATCTCCTTCGCTCGGCAGTACTACAACGACGCCGTCGCCAAGCTGAACAAGCTGGTCCGGACCCTCCCGTGGAACCTCTTCACGGGGATGGCGGGCGTGCACCAGCGCGACTTCTACGAGGCGCCGGCCGGCCAGGACCAAGCGCCCACGGTGAAGTTCTAGCCCGTCAGAACACCCCGCGCGGGCGGAACTGCACCGAGATCCGCGGCCCCGCGTGCGCGACCTTGGGTACGGCGTGCTCCCAGGTGCGCTGGCACGAGCCCCCCATCACCAGCAGGTCACCGTGACCCATCTCGAAGGTGAGCGACTCCCCGCCGCCACGAGGGCGTAGCCGGAGCTGACGCGGGTCGCCGAACGAGACGATGGCGACCATCGTGTCCTGGGTGCGACCCCGGCCGATGGTGTCGCCGTGCCAGGCGACGCTGTCGCGGCCGTCGCGGTAGTAGCAGCAGCCGGCGGTCAGGAACGGCTCACCGAGCTCGGGCAGGTAGTGCGCGGTGAGCGCGGAGCGCGCCTCGTCGAGCAGGTGGTGGGGGAGCGGCTCGCCGTCGCCGTAGGTGTGGACCAGGCGCGGGACGTCGACCACCCGGTCGTACATCTGCCGGCGCTCGGCCCGCCAGGGGACGTCGGCGACCAGCCGGGCCAGCACCTCGTCGGCGCCCGAGACCCAGTCGCGGCGGACATCGACCCAGGCCCCCCGGGTCAGCCGGTGGCGCACGGCGACCTCGAGGGCGCCCACCGTGGGAGCCCCGGTCTCGACCGCCGTCTCGAACAGCGTGCCCTGGAAGTCCATCGGCTCAGGATACCACCTTGGTCGAACGTGTGTTCGACCCGAGGAGCGGCCAGAGGTCGCCCGGGGTCGGGTCGGGGCGGACCCCGATGGTGACGGCTTGGCGGGCGTTGGCAGGCTGAGCCCGTGAGCGCACCCGCGGCCCGGATCCGCGACCTGACCAAGACCTACGGGTCGGGCGACGCCCTGGTGCGCGCGCTGGACGGTGTGAGCCTCGATCTCGAGGCGGCGCGGTTCACCGCGATCATGGGGCCGAGCGGCTCGGGCAAGTCGACGCTCATGCACTGCGCCGCCGCGCTCGACCGGGCCGACTCCGGCACGGTCCACATCGGTGACGAGGAGATCTCCCGGCTGGGCGACAAGGCGCTGACCCGCCTGCGCCGCGACCGGATCGGGTTCGTCTTCCAGGCCTACAACCTGATCCCGACCCTGACCGCCGAGGAGAACATCCGGCTCCCGCAGTCCATCGCCGGCCGCCGTCCGGATGCGGCGTGGTACGACGAGGTGATCGACACCGTGGGGCTCAGAGACCGGCTCAAGCACCGACCCAACGAGCTCTCCGGTGGCCAGCAGCAGCGCGTCGCGGTCGCCCGCGCGCTGGTGGGGCGTCCGCAGATCGTCTTCGCCGACGAGCCGACCGGCAACCTCGACAGCCGGTCCGGAGCGGAGATCCTCGACCTCCTGCGGCGCAGTGTCGACGAGCACGACCAGACCGTCGTGATGGTCACCCACGACCCGGTCGCCGCGGCGTACACGGACCGCGTCGTCTTCCTCTCCGACGGACGCGTCGTCGACGACCTCCGCGATCCCGAACGTGAGCAGATCATCGCGCACATGGCCGCCGCCGAGCCCGGGGCCTGACATGGTCCGCGCCACCTGGAAGAGCCTGCTGGCCCGCAAGGTGCGGTTGATGATGAGCACCTTCGCGATCGCCCTCGGGGTGGCGTTCGTGGTCGGCTCGCTGGTCTTCTCCGCCGCCCTCAGCGCGGGCTTCAACCGGCTCTTCGGAGCCTCGGTGGGTGACGTGGTCGTGCGCCCTGTGGGCAGTACGACGCTGAACGGCGATCCGTCCACCCGCACGGTGCCCGCCTCCCTCGCCACCACGCTCGCCCAGGTGCCCGGGGCGGCCCGCGCCGACGGCAACGTCCAGGCGCTCGGTGTCTTCGTGGTCGGCGTGAACAACAAGGTGGTCGGTGGGCTCGGCGCTCCGACGTACGGGATCAGCTACTCCACGGCTCCCGCCGAGCACGGCGTGCCGGGGCTGGCCCTGCTCGGCGGCCGCGAGCCGCACGGTCCGCACGAGATCGCGCTGGACGAGCACACGGCGGGCGCCGGCGGCTACCACCTCGGGGACAAGGTCCACGTCGTCACCGCGGCCCGCAAGGCGGTGCTGAACGAGCGGCTCGTCGGCATCGTCGGGTATGCCGACAACACGTCCCTGGCCGGGGCGACCCTCACCGTCTTCGACGTCCCGACCGCGCAGAAGCTCTTCCTGCACGGCAAGGACGCCTTCACCAACATCTGGGTCACCGCTGCGCCCGGGGTCTCGCAGACCAGTCTGCGCGACGCGGTCGCCCACGCGCTGCCGCCGCAGACCAAGGCGGTGACCGGCGAGGACGCCGCGAACGAGTCCGCCAGCGGCGTGCTCAAGGGGGTCTCGTTCCTGCGCACGTTCCTGCTGATCTTCGCCGGGGTCGCGCTCGTGGTGGGCGCCTACCTGATCGTCAACACGTTCTCCATCCTCGTCGCGCAGCGCAGCCGCGAGCTGGCCCTGCTGCGGGCCATCGGCGCCTCGCGGCGCCAGGTCTCCCGCAGCGTGCTGCTCGAGGCGCTGGTGCTCGGCCTGTTCGGATCGACGGTCGGTCTGCTGCTCGGCGTCGGCCTGGCCTACGCGATCCGGTCGCTGATCGGCCTGATCGGTCTCGACCTCGGCTCGCAGCCCCTCACCCTGACCGGCCAGGCCGTGCTCGCCGGCTACGCGACCGGAGTGGTCGTGACCATGGCGGCCGCCTGGCTGCCCGCACGTCGTACCACCCGGATCACGCCGATCCAGGCTCTCGGCGACGTGGTCGCACTCCCCGAGTCGTCGATCCGGTGGCGCTTCGCGCTCGGCACGGTGCTGGCCGTGGCAGGTGCGGGCGCCACCCTCGCGGGGCTGTTCGCCACCGTCCCGCACTCCGGCTACTGGGTGGGCGGCGGCATCCTGGGCGTGCTGCTCGGCGTCACCGCCGCGGCACCCATCCTCTGCCGGCCGCTGCTGGAGGCGGCGCGCTGGGCGTACGCCGGGGTGTTCCGCGCCGTCGGCAACCTGGCCGGGCAGAACGCCCTGCGCAACCCACGTCGTACGACGGCCACCGCCTCGGCGCTGATGATCGGGCTGGCCCTGGCCTGCACCATGTCGATCATCGGCTCGTCGGCGAAGGCCAGCGTCGACCGGTCGATCAACGAGAACTTCATCGGCAACTACGTCGTCGGCAGCGGGTTCGGGCAGCCGTTCTCCCCCCGGATCGCCGACCGCATCGCCCGGGTGCCGGGCGTCACCAAGGTGGTCCGCCAGCGCTACGCCTTCATCGAGGCCGACGGCAAGCGTGCGGCCCTCACCGGCGTCGAGCCCGGTCAGGTGCCGGACTTCGGCCTCGACATCACCCACGGCTCGCCGGCGCTGGGAGGTCGCACCCTGCTGATCAACCAGAAGTACGCCGACAAGCAGCACCTGGCGGTCGGTGACACCGTGAGCATCGGCAAGCTGCCGGTCGGGTCCCGCAGGTTCACGGTCGGCGGCATCTACGCCGACACCCCTCTGGTCTTCGACTTCGTCGTCTCGATCGCCAACCTGCGAGCGGCCGGATTCACCGACAGCGACAACTTCCTGATCGTGTTCACCAGCCGGCAGGCCGGTGACCTGCTGGCCCGGCTCCAGCAGCAGGTCAGCAAGCTGCCGGTGGTCACCGTGCAGGACGAGGCGGAGTTCGCCCAGCAGCAGCGCGCACCGATCGACCGGCTGGTGCTGATGGTCGACGCGCTCCTGGGGCTTGCGCTGGTGATCGCGATCCTCGGCATCGTCAACACGCTGGCGCTCTCGATCATCGAACGCACCCGCGAGATCGGCCTGCTGCGCGCGATCGGGCTCGGCCGGGGGCAGCTGCGACTGATGGTCACCCTCGAGTCGGTGGTGATGGCGGTGCTCGGGGCGGTGCTCGGCGTGGCCCTGGGCGTGTGCTTCGGCGTGGCGATGATGTACGCCGTCCGCGACGAGGGGCTGAAGGTCATCTCGATCCCGTGGCTCCAGCTCGGTGTCTTCCTGGGCCTGGCCGTGGTCATCGGAGTGGTGGCCGCGGTGCTCCCGGCCCGGCGGGCAGCTGGCCTCGACGTGCTGTCCGCCATCTCGGCGACCTGAACGTTCCACGCACTCCGGCGCCGGAACCCCCTAGAATCCGGGGGTGGAGGAGTTGCTCGTGCCGATCGGTACGACGCTCAAGCACGTCCAGGTTCGCGAGTACGTCCGGGCCCTGATCCGGGACCTTCCCGAGGGTGCACCAGCACCATCGGAGCGTGGGCTGATGCAGCACGTCGGGGTGGCGCGGATGACGGTGCGCCAGGCGATCGACGCCCTGGTCGCCGAGGGACTGCTGGAGCGCGCGCCGGCCAGAGGCACCTTCGTGTGCAAGAACCCGCGACCGGTGTCGCGGCCCTTGTCGTTCGCCGAGGATGCCGCGGCCCGCGGCTGGGAGATCACGACCGAGACCCTCCAGTCGGGGCTCGGGCAGGCCGGCCCCGGCGTGGCCAAGGCGCTCGGGATCACCCCGGGCGATGCGGTCATCCACTGGCGTCGCCGGCGCCGCGTGGACGACGTACCCGTGTGCTACCAGGACGTCTACCTCAACGAGATCATGCTTCCGGGCTTCCTGCAGACGGGGCTGCCCGACAGCCTCTACTCCCTGCTGGCGGCGCGCGGGCTGCGACCGACGGTGGCCGAGGACCAGTTCACCGCGGACCTGGCGAACGCGTCCGACGCCGAGCTGCTCGACCTCGAGGTCGGCGACGCCGTGCTCCGGCACTCGCGCCGCGGGCTGGTGGGTGACGCGGTGATCGAGCTCTCGCGGTCGGTCTTCGCCGGCTCGCGCTACACGTGGTGGAGCCCGCTGGGCTGACCGTCAGCCCCGGAGGCCGAGCCGGCCCAGCGGGGCGACCGTGCGGCCGGACTCCTCGCACACCCACTGCGGCAACGGCCCCCCGATGTCCGGCTCGATGTAGAGCGCGTGCTCGGGGACCTCCGAGTCGCAGGTCAGGCAGATCGGCCAGCGGCCGATCGTGCCGAAGAGCGCGTCCTGCACGTCCTGCGCGACCAGCCCGGCGACGTAGACCTCGCCCTCCGGCCACTGCTCGGCCCACCAGCCGCGGTTCGCACAGGCGTCCTCGAGCGCGTCGACGGCATCGGGAACGGCACGGTTGCGTGCCTGGAGGTCGGCCAGCACGAGAGCCCGAGCGGCGAGCAGCAACGTGTCGTCCACAACCCGATTGTGCCCCGCAGGCGGGCATCGGCGAAGCCGGACCCCCGGAGCCCGCCCTAGGCTGTGCCCATGTCGGCGTCGGGCGTGGTGCTGGAGGTCAGCGTCTCCGAGCCGCGCGACGTCGCCGGCGCGGCCGAGGGCGGTGCCGACCGCCTGCACGTCGTCGTGCCCGGGCCTACCTGCGGGCTCTCGCCCGAGCCCGCCCTGGTCAGCACGATCGGCCGCGAGAGCGAGCTCCCGGTGTTCGTGCTGCTCCGGCTCAACGACACCTGGTCCACGACCGGCGGAGAGTTCGCCCGGCTGATCGGGCTGGCCGAGGACTACCTCGCCAGCGGCGCGACCGGCGTCGCGTTCGGCTTCCTCGACTCCGACCTCGAGATCGACACCGAGACCTGCTCGATGCTGCTGGGCCGGCTGCCCAACGTGCCCTGGACCTTCACCCGCGCCATCGACTCCTCGCTCGACCCGCGCCGGTCGTGGCGGCGGCTGCTCGACCTGCCGCGGCTGGTGGCGGTGCGCTCGGCCGGCTCGCCGCAGGGCATGTCGGTGGGGTACGACGACCTGCTGGCCTCGGTGACCCCGGCGACCGCGCCGCTGCTGATGCCGGGCGGCGGGCTGGCGGCCGAGCACGTGCCGTGGCTGCTCAAGGCGGGTGTGCGCCAGCTCCACCTGGGCGCCCAGGTGCGGCCCGGCGGCTCCGCCAAGGCCTACGTCGACGCGTCCTTCGTGCGCTCGTGGCGCACGATGGTGGACGACCAGCCGGTGGGCTAGTCCCGATGATCCTGATCGACCCACCGAACGCGCCCGGCCACGGCCGGCTCTGGTCCCACCTCGCCAGCGACACGTCGTACGACGAGCTGCACGCGTTCGCCCGCGAGATCGGCATCCCCGAGCGGGGTTTCGACCGCGACCACTACGACGTACCGTCCGACAGGTACGACGACGTCATCGCCGCCGGCGCCGTACCGGTGACGTCGCGCGAGCTGATCGTGCGGCTCCTCGCGGCCGGGCTGCGGCGGCGCAAGCACTCGTCACGGAATCTCGAGGAGGACTGATGCGGGGACGTACCAACCAGGCCGGCGCGGACCGCTGGCAGCGCAAGGACTGGTGGGGGGTGAACGTCGAGGCCCCCGACCCGCCTGCCCTGCTCACCTTCTGGTCGGAGATCCTCGGCGTGCCGATCCATGCGGTCGACGAGACCGGTGGGTCGCTCGACTTCGGGGAGGGCGTCGGCTCCTTCACCGTCCAGCTCGCGGAGGTCTACGAGCCGCCCGTGTGGCCGCCCGAGCCGGGGAAGCAGGGCATGCAGATGCACATCGAGGTGGAGGTCGACGACCTGGCCGCGGCGGTCGAGCACGCCGTCGAGCTGGGCGCGACCGTGGCCGACCACCAGCCGCAGGACGACGTGCGGGTGATGCTCGACCCCGCCGGGCACCCGTTCTGCCTCTACACGTGAGGCTGGGGCTGCTGTTTCATCATGTGAAGGTGTTGAGGCTGCACTTCTCGGGGTGAGCACACCGTGAGAAGTGCAGGTTCACCCGCTTCACATGATGAAACAACGGGTGCCTACCCCAGCGCGGCGAGCTCGGCGGCCAGGTTGGCGCGGGCGTGGGGCTCCCAGCGCTCGCGGGCGTACGGCGTGTGGAACAACCGGTTGCGGGCGTCGAGGTCGCGCAGCACGGCCGCGCGGCCGATCGCGAAGTCGGTGTCGGAGATGTGGGCGTAGTCGCGGCGGACGCCCGCGACATAGGCGTCGTAGCGCGACCGCTCGGCGGCCAGGATCGCCAGGTCGGCGTCGCAGAGCACCTGCCCCACGAGGTCGTCGGGGGCGGGGTCGTGGTGCTCGGTGAGCCGCACCAGCCGGGCCACCTCGGCGGCGTGCGCCGTGTCCGCGAGGGCGTCCTCGGCCCAGATCGCGCTGCGGTCCTCGTCGCCGCGCAGACCGTCGTACACCCCGTCGTGGAACCACGCAGCCAGCCGCAGCGCCGTGCTGTCTGTGCTGTCCGGCCCGGGCGAGCCGGGCGAGCCGCCGAGCTCGTCGATCCGGTCCAGCACCTCGGTCAGGTGCAGCAGGTCGTGGTAGCCGCGCGCCGGGTCGCCGTAGGCCGCGAGCAGTGCCTCACGCTCACCGTGGTGGTCGGGCAGCGGCCAGCGTCCCGCAAGGCCGGTGGTCATCAGCCCGCGGCGCCGAGTCCGGGGGCGGCGGTCTCTCGCTGCGCCTGAAGCCGGGCCACGACCGACGGGTCGCTGGTCATCGCCCAGCGGATGGTGCGGGTGGCGAGGGTGCCGAGGGGCCCGGCGACGCGGTCGTGGACCAGCGGGATCATCGGCAGGCCCAGGGGCTTGCGGGACCACTGCGGCATCAGGCCGATCGAGGCCGCGACCAGCACGCCGTACGGCAGGCGGGCGGGGAGCGGCAGGTCGGGGTGCCAGATCAGGTAGGACACGGCCTCGCGGGCGTGGTCGGTGACGGTGAGCTCGGGGCGGAAGCGTGCCATCGCGGCCTCGAGCTCCGCCTCGGTCGTCGGCGGGTCGACGGCGCCGAGCGCGCGGGCGACGAAGGCCGTCTGAGCGACGTACTCGTCGCGGCCGGCCTGGTCGTGCGGCCGCGCGCCGTATCGCTGGTGCGCGAGCAGGAAGGTGTGGATCTCCGCGATGTGCACCCACTCGAGCAGGTGCGGGTCGGTGGCGGTGTACGGCGTGCCGTCGGGCATCGTGCCCACCACCCGCTCGTGGATCGCCTTCACCACGTCGACGGCCTGCTGGGCGTCGTCGGCCATGCCGAACGTGGTCACCGCGAGAAATCGGCTGGTGCGCGCCAGCCGGCCCCAGATGTCGCCGCGGTAGCCGGAGTGCTCGGCCACGGCCGTCATCGCCTGCGGTTGGAGCGTCTGGAGCAGCACCGCCCGGAGGCCGCCGACATACATCGACGCCTCACCGTGCACGCGGGTGATCGGGCTGCCGGGCTCGAACCAGCGCGGCCCGGGCGTCCCGTGGATGCGGTCGCGGTGCATCGCCCCCTGGGGCCCGGCGACCCGGGCGAAGATGGCGTCGTTCAGCCGGTCACGGATGGTCCCCACGGGTCGAGCCTAGGTGACGGCACCCAGCGCCCGGTCGATGTCCGGGAGCAGCAGCGGCTCGCCCAGGAACTCCTCGACACCGGCCAGCGAACGGGCCCGGCTCTCGCTGTCCCGCGCGCCGAGCCACAGCCTCAGGTGGCGGTGCCCGATGTGGTGCAGCTGCGCGACCGTCATCGCGAAGTCGGCCCGCGACGTGACCCGCCCCGGCCCGCCGGCGGCGAGGTACGCGTCGTAGAGCAGCCGGTGGCGCGCCGGGTCCCCCTGGCCGAACTCGAAGAGCACCATTGCCACCTCGCGGGAGGGGTCCCCGGGGCCGGCGTTGTCGAAGTCGATGACGCAGGCGGCGCCGTCGGAGGTACGACGCCGCACGTTGTCGGACCACAGGTCGAGGTGCAGGGTCTGGACTCCCGCCATCGGGGTCAGCAGGGACTCGACCGCGAGCAGGTGGGGGAGCAGCTCGGCGAGCCGGTCGGCGAAGGGCGCCCCGGCCCCGCGCGACGCCTTGAGCACGCCCTTCCACTCGCGCTGCCCGACCGGCGCCTCGAACCACTCGTGCACGCCACCGGTCGCGGGCCGGTGTACGGCGTGCAGTGCGGCGAGCAGGGTGCCGACCTCGACCGGGTCCAGCCCGGTGTCCGGGTCCTCCAGGTCGACCCAGCCGTAGGCGCGGAGGAGCTCGCCCCCGATCTCGATGCCGTGCTGGTCGCCGACCCCGGGACGCGGCTCGGGCGTGGGGATCCCTGCCGCCCAGCAGTCGAGGTGGAAGGCTCCGGTGAGCTCCACCTCGGCCACCTCCTCGGCGTCGAGACCCTCGAGCGACTCCTTGACCGCCCAGACGCCGGTGTCGGTGACCAGACGTCGTACCTGACCCAGCTCGCCGCGCGCCACCGGCTCGCTCAGCGAGTCCGCCCGGCCCAGGCCGAAGGCGTCCGCGACAGGCTGGGCGTCCATGCCCACACGCTAATCGCGTGGCCGGTGACCGCCCGCGTGGCGCACGATGGACGCATGCAGCCGACCGTCGACGACTTCCGCGCCCTGGCGCGCAGCTCGCCGTGGCGGTGGACGACGCTGCACTTCACCCGGCACTCGGAGGTCGGTGAGGTCGAGGCGTGGGTACGCCGGCCCGGCGACCTGCTGGTGCGGACGGCCGGCGGACACGATGAGTACGTCTCCGGGGTTCCGTACGCGACGTCTCGCGTCATGATCGTGGCCACGCCGGAGGGCACCGAGCGGGTCGAGCGCTGGCCCGAGCCGGAGTGGGACCCGGTTCTCCGACCCGACGGGCTCGTGGCCGAGCGGCCCGAGGGCTACGCCTTCGAGCACGGCGACCCGATGTGGGAGAACTACACCTGGACCGCGATGCTCGACCCCGACGAGCTGAGCCACCACGTGGCCGTGGACGACGTACGGTCCGGGATCCGTGACGGGCGCACGACCTGGGCGGCCCGGGTACGCGCGGTCGAGGGCTACGACCCGCGGTGCGGCTGCTGTCCGCTGCTGTGGTCGGAGATCTCGGTCCGCGCGGAGTACGCCGGCGAGGAGGAGCGGCTGGCCACCTTCGCGGCCCAGGGCTACCCCGACGCGTACGACGTGGCGCTCGACGTCCAGACCGGCGTGGTGGTCTCGCTCAGCCCGGTCGGCGGTGGCCGGACCGATCTCGGCTTCTCGCTGGAGATCCACGGCGCCGATCAGGACCTCGACGCCGTCTTCGCCGGCCGCTGATCTCGGGTCGAGTGCTGCCGCGGCTGCCCTGGCGACCGCTCCGGCACTCGACCGGCTCAGTCCTCGGCGTCGCGGATGGAGTAGGCGTAGCCCTGCTCGGCCAGGAACCGCTGCCGGTTGGCAGCGAACTCCGCGTCCACGGTGTCGCGGCTGACGATCGTGTAGAAGTGCGCGGTCTTACCCTCGGTCTTGGGTCGCAGGAGCCGGCCGAGGCGCTGGGCCTCCTCCTGCCGTGAGCCGAAGGATCCCGACACCTGGATCGCCACTTCGGCGGTCGGCAGGTCGACGGAGAAGTTGGCGACCTTGGAGACCACCAGCAGCTCCTCCTCGCCGTGCCGGAACGCCTCGAAGAGCCGCTGCCGCTCCTTGACCGTCGTGGCCCCGGTGATCAGCGGCGCGTCCAGGGCGGCCGCGAGCTCGTCGAGCTGCTCGAGGTACTGACCGATCACCAGCGTCGGCTGGCCCTGGTGCTGGGCGACGAGACGTCGTACGACGTCGATCTTGTGGTGGGTGCAGGACGCCAGCCGGTAGCGCTCCTCGGGCTCGGCTGTGGCGTAGACCAGCCGCTCGGAGGACGGCAGGGTCACCCGCACCTCGACGCAGTCGGCCGGCGCGATCCAGCCCTGGGACTCGATGTCCTTCCACGGCGCGTCGTACCGCTTGGGGCCGATCAGCGAGAACACGTCGCCCTCGCGGCCGTCCTCGCGCACCAGCGTCGCGGTCAGACCGAGCCGGCGCCGGGCCTGCAGGTCGGCGGTCATCCGGAAGATCGGCGCGGGCAGCAGGTGCACCTCGTCGTAGACGATCAGGCCCCAGTCGCGGGCGTCGAGCAGCTCGAGGTGGGTGTAGACGCCCTTCCGGCGGGTGGTCATCACCTGGTACGTCGCGATCGTGACCGGCCGGATCTCCTTGACCGAGCCGCTGTACTCGCCGATCTCCTCGGCGGTCAACGACGTACGACGGACCAGCTCGTCCTTCCACTGCCGCGCGCTCACGGTGTTGGTGACCAGGATCAGCGTGGTCGCCTTCGCCTCGGCCATCGCGGCCGCGCCGACCATCGTCTTGCCGGCGCCGCAGGGGAGCACGACCACGCCGGAACCGCCGTGCCAGAACGACTCGACCGCCTCCTTCTGGTAGGGCCGCATCGACCAGTCGGACTCGTCGAGCTCGATCGCGTGCGCCTCGCCGTCGACGTACCCCGCGAAGTCCTCGGCCGGCCAGCCGATCTTGAGCAGCGCCTGCTTGAGGTTGCCGCGCTCGGAGGGGTGTACGGCGACGGTGTCGTCGTCGATGCGGGTGCCGAGCATCCCGGCGATCTTCTTGGCGCGCAGCACCTCCTCGAGCACCGGGCGGTCGTTGGAGACCAGCACCAGGCCGTTGATCGGGTCCTTCTCCAGCCGCAGCCGGCCGTAGCGCGCCATCGTCTCGGCGACGTCGACGAGCAGCGCGTGGGGTACGGCGTACCGGCTGAACTCGAGCAGCGTGTCGACGACCTGTTCGGCGTCGTGGCCTGCGGCGCGGGCGTTCCAGAGACCGAGCGGGGTGAGCCGGTAGGTGTGGATGTGCTCGGGTGACCGCTCGAGCTCGGCGAACGGCGCGATCGCCTTGCGGCACTCGACGGCCCGCTCGTGGTCGACCTCCAGCAGCAGCGTCTTGTCGCTCTGGACGATCAGCGGTCCGTCGGTCACTGCCCAAGACTACGGAGTGCCGGTAACGTGCCGGACGTGGCCGGCATCCGGGGCGTTCGCCAGGTGGTGGTGATGGGTGTGTCCGGCGTTGGCAAGTCCACCGTGGCCAAGGGGATCTCGCTGACCCTGGGCTGGACGTACGCCGAGGGCGACGCGTTCCACTCCCCGGCCAACGTCGCCAAGATGGCCTCCGGGCAGCCGCTGACCGATGACGACCGGTGGCCGTGGCTCGCCAGCATCGGCGACTGGATGTCCGGCGAGATCGCCGAAGGGCACTCGTCCGTGATCACGTGCTCGGCGCTGCGCCGGGCCTACCGCGACGTGCTCCGGGAGGGGCGCCCGGAGGTGGTGTTCTGCCATCTCGTCGCCGGCGAGGACCTCGTCGCCGCCCGGATCTCACCTCGCGAGAGCCACTACATGCCCGGCTCGCTGCTGCACAGCCAGTACCAGACCCTCGAGCCCCTCGAGCCCGACGAGCCGGGCGTCGTCGTACCCGTCGACGGCACGGCCGCCGAGGTGCTCACCCGCACGCTCGACCTCCTTGACATCACCCGCCCACCAGTGAGGGAGTAAGACCATGTCTCGGATGATCTTCGCCCTCGCCACGCCTCCGCCGCCGATCATCAGCGACGCCGGCGACACCCAGCTCGTGCTGGCCGCGCTGGCCGGCATCGCGACCGTCGTCCTGCTGATCGTGCTGGCCAAGCTGCACCCGTTCATCGCCCTGCTGCTCGGCTCCGGCGTGCTCGGTGCGGTGGCGTTCGCAGCCCCGATCGACATCGTGACGGCGTTCACGACCGGGTTCGGCAGCACCATGGGCTCGGTCGGGATCCTGATCGCGCTCGGCGCGATGATCGGCAAGCTGCTCGCCGACTCCGGGGGGAGCAACACCATCGTCGACGCGGTGATCGGGCGCGTCGGCCCGCGCCGGCTGCCCTGGGCGATGGCACTGATCGCGGCGATCCTCGGCCTGCCGTTGTTCTTCGAGATCGGGGTCGTGCTGCTGGTCCCGGTGGTCATCCTGGTCGCCCGTCGCGTCGAGGTGCCGGTGATGCGAGTCGGCATCCCGGCGCTCGCCGGCCTCTCCGTGCTGCACGGTCTCGTCCCCCCGCACCCGGGACCGCTGACCGCGATCGCCAACCTGCAGGCCGACCTCGGCCGCACCCTGATCTTCGGCCTGATCGTGGCCGTGCCGACCCTGGTCATCTGCGGACCGATCCTGGCGCAGGTCATCGAGCGCTGGGTGCCGGTGATGGCGCCGGCCGGCGCAGGCGGCACCCCGGACGCGACCGACGACGAGGGGCGGGCGCCGGTCGTTGAGGGCGTGACCCGGCGGCCGGGTTTCGGTGCCGCTCTGATCAGCATCGTGCTGCCGGTCCTCCTGATGCTGGTCCGCGCCATCGCCGATCTGGTCATCAACGACGCCGAGGACGGCACGCAGAAGGTCTTCGACTTCATCGGCAACCCGACAGTGGCCCTGCTCGTCGCGGTGCTCGTGGCGATGTTCGCGCTGGGCCGTGGGTCGGGCATGAGCATGCGGCGAACCCAGGACTCGCTCGGCGCCGGGCTGCCCCTCGTGGCGAGCATCCTGCTCATCGTGGCCGCCGGCGGCGGGTTCAAGGAGGTGCTGGTCGAGTGCGGAGTCGCCAACGTGATCAGTGACGCGGCCGAGGGGAGCGGTCTCTCGATCCTGGTGCTGGGCTGGCTCGTCGCAGTCGGCGTACGCCTGGCGACCGGGTCGGCGACCGTGGCCACCATCACGGCCTCCGGCATCGTGACCGGCGCGGCCGCCTCGAGCTCGACGAACGAGGTCGCGCTGCTGGTGCTGGCGATCGGCTGTGGCTCACTGTTCTTCAGCCACGTGAACGACGCGGGCTTCTGGCTGGTCAAGGAGTACTTCGGCCTCACCGTCGGCCAGACCATCAAGTCCTGGTCGGTGATGGAGACCGCCATCTCGGTGGTCGGCCTGGTCTGCGTGCTGCTGCTCAACCTGATCGTGTAGGTCGAGTGCTGGCGCGGTCGCTCCCGCGGCCACCTCAGCACTCGACCCGGCGCGGCCCGATAGCGTGCGCGCGTGACTGAATCGCTGACCGTGATGTTCATGCCGGAGTCGGCCTACGGACCCACCAACCAGTGCATCGGTCTCGGGAAGGTGCTGCTCGACCGGGGACACCGAGTGGTGTTCGCGGCCGAGGCGTCGTGGGCCGGCAGGCTGGAGCCGTTCGGGTTCGTCGAGGCGCTGGTCGACCTCGCCGAGCCGGACCCCGACGCCGAGGAAGGGGCGGCGGGCCAGTTCTGGATCGACTTCGTCAACGAGACGGCGCCGGAGTTCGCCAAGCCGACCCGCGACCAGCTCGCGAGCTTCGTCCAGCCGACGTACGACGCGCTGGTCAGCGGCGCGCGGTACGCCGAGCCGCGCCTCCGCGAGATCATCGCCGAGCACCGACCGGACGTGATCGTCGAGGACAACGTGGTCTCGTTCCCGGCCCTGATGACCGCCGAGGCGGCGTTCGTGCGGATCGTGTCGTGCAACCCCCTCGAAGTCCGCGGCGAGGGCGTCCCGCCGGTGTTCTCCGGCTACCCGATGGACGACCGCTCGCAGTGGGCCGAGTTCCTCGAGGAGTTCGACCGGGTCCACGCGGACACCTGGGCGGCGTGGGACGCGTGGTGCCAGGAGCAGGGCGCACCGGCTCTGCCCGCCCGCGACTTCATGCACGCCTCCCAGGACTGCAACATCTACGTCTACCCTCGCGAGCTCGACTACACCGAGGACCGCCCGCTCGACGACACCTGGCACCGGATCGACTCGAGCGTCCGCGAGACCGATGAGGACTACGTCGTCCCGTGCGAGCTCGCCGACCGGCCCGAAGACAGTGGGCTGATCTATCTCTCGCTGGGCTCGCTCGGCGGCGCCGACGTCGCTCTGATGCAGCGGCTGATCGACGTGCTCGGCACCTCGCGACACCGGGTCATCGTGAGCATGGGGCCACGCGCCGACGAGCTCCGGCTGGCCGCCAACATGACCGGTGCGGCGACCGTGCCGCAGACCAGGGTGATCCCGCAGGTCGACCTCGTGATCACCCACGGCGGCAACAACACCACCACCGAGGCGATGCACTTCGGCAGGCCGATGATCGTGCTGCCGCTCTTCTGGGACCAGTACGACAACGCCCAGCGCGTGCACGAGCTCGGGTACGGCGTTCGCCTGCCGACGTACGCCTTCACCGACGACGACCTGCTCGGCGCCGTCGACCGGCTCCTCGCCGACACCGACCTGCGGGCCCGGATGGACGTGATCGGGGCCGACATCCGCGCCCGCGACGGCCTGCGCCGTGGCGCCGAGATCATCGAGCGGGTCGGACTGGACCACCGCGGTGCCCGCTGACCTGCTCCGCCTCGACGCCACCCATGCCATCCGGGTCGTCGCGACGGAGACCGGGCAGCGCGCCGGACCGGTGACCCGGGTCGGCGACGACTGGGTGCCGTCCTTGGCCGGCGACGGCGCCGGCCTGGCCGTCCTGCACCGGCTGCGCAACCGCTCCGCCGTGGAGGACGGCTTCCGGGTCACCGGGTTCGGGTGGGCGGCCGCCGACGACGAGTCCGAGCGCGCGATGGGCGTCGACCAGACGCACGACTCGTGGGTCGTCGGGGGCCGGGTCGTCGTGAAGTGGATGACCGAGCCGCTGGTCGGCCCGCATCCTGCGCCCGAACGGCTGCGGCGGCTCGCGGCCGCCGGTTTCGAGGAGGCGCCGGCCCTGCTGGGCCTCCTGGAGTGGCACGAGCCCGGCACAGGTCACTGGATCCCGGTCGCCGTGGCGCAGGCCTACCTGCCGGGTACCGAGGACGGCTGGACGTGGGCGGTCCACGACGCCCGCCGGGCGCTCGGCATCGAGCCGGGTGACCCCGCCGACCCCGGCGGTGACCTGGGCGGAGAGCTCGGCGCCGTGACCGGACGGCTGCACCTGGCCCTGGCTGACCACCCCCCCACCCGGCTGACCGCCGACCTCGCCCGCGCACACGCCGAGGAGGCCGTCGGCGCGCTCGACCTCGCCGTACGCCTCACCGAGCAGCCAGACCCCGACTCCCACGTCCTCCTGGTCGCGCACCGGCCGCGGATCGCGGCGGTGCTCGCCGGCCTGGCCGAGGCCACCGATGCCGCAGTGCTCCCCGTGCACGGCGACCTGCACGTCGGGCAGGTGCTGCGCGACGCCACGGGTGGCTACGCGGTGATCGACTTCGACGGGAACCCCACCCGCACGCCGGCACTCCGTGCCGCCGACGCACCCGGAGCGCTCGACGTCGCGGGCATGCTGGTCTGCCTGGAGAACGTCGGGCACGTCGCCCGCAACGGCGCCGCCGACCCCGACCCAGCCCTCGACTGGTCCGCGATGGCGTGGACCAGCCACGCGCAGGCGCGGTTCCTCGACGGCTACCGGCTGGCCCTCGGCGACCGCCTCGACCTGTACGACGAGTCGTTGGTCGCGGCGTACGCCTGGGAGCAGCTGTGCCGCGAGTTCGTCTACGCCGCGCTTCACCTGCCCGAGTGGCTCTACGTGCCCGCCGCGTCGCTGCGGCGCCGGCTCGCAGAGGACACGACATGAACCCCGAGCTCTTCCTGGCCGACCTCGAGGAGAAGCCGGCCCGGCTGGCCGCTCTCGCCGGCTGGCTGCGCGCCTCCGACCCGTGGGCCGAGGTCGATGCCGCCGACAGCTGGGTGTTCCTCGCAATGGGCTCGTCCCACTACGCCAACCAGGTCGCCGCGGCCCGCCTGCGCTCGCGCGGAGTGCCGGCCGTTGCCGAGCTGGCGGGCTCCGACCTGTTGCCCCGCGTGGGCGCCGGGACCACGGTGGTCGCCGTCTCGGCGTCCGGTGGCTCGGCGGAGACCCTCGACGCCGTACGACGTCTGCGCGCGGCCGGGGACGGGGCCCGGTTCGTGGCGCTCACCAACCGGCGTGACTCGCCGCTGGCCGCCCTGTGTGACGTCGAGGTGGACCTGGCCGCCGGGGACGAACGGGGCGGCGTCGCCTGCCGGTCGTTCCAGCACTCGCTTGCCCTGCTGCTCGCGCTCGAGGAGCGGCTGACCGGAGGCGAGCCGTGGTCTCGACCCCGCTCGACCGCCGACACTGTGGAGGCGACCGCCGAGGCGAGCGCGCACCTGCTGGACACCCGCGCCGAGTGGCTCCCGGACGTCTCGGCGGCCGCCCTCGGACCGCAGGGCACCCACGTCGTCGCCCCGGCCCGACGGCTCAGCTCGGCCTGGCAGTCTGCGCTGATGCTGCGCGAGGGACCTCGGCTGCCGGCGGTCGGCTGCGAGACGTCGGACTGGAGCCATGTCGACGTCTACCTCACCAAGACCACGGACTACCGGCTGGTCCTGCTGGCCGGGTCACGCTGGGAGCCCGAGCTGCTCGACTGGGTCGGGCAGCGCGGCAGCACCCTGGTCGCGGTCGGCGGGGAGGTGCCGGGCGCCGCCGTCACCGTGCGTTACCCGCACGACGACCTCGACGACGTACGCCTGCTCGCCGAGACGCTGGTCGTCGAGCTGGTGGCGGCGCAGGCCTGGCGCGGACAGCCCCAGGGTGAGGTGGCCGGCCCTGGTGTGGCCGGCGGGCGCATGCCGAATCCCCCGCTCAGGCGGGGGAATTGACGCTTGTTGGGGTTTGCAAACCCCACTAAGCATCAACTTCCCCGCTCAGCCGGGGATCCCGACAGCGGCGCGAGACGCCGGCTCAGCCCGCGGCGGCCTTTTGGCGGGCCCGGTAGGCGGCGACGTTGGCCCGCGACGAACAGCGGTCGGAGCAGTAGCGGCGGGACTGGTTGGGGGAGGTGTCGACGTACACGTTGGTGCACGGCGTCGCCGCGCACACGCCGAGCCGCGTCGGCCCGAGGTCGCAGACCAGGTTGGCCAGCCCGAGCAGCGCCTCGCCGACGAGGAGGTCGGCGACGCTGGCGGCGCGGTTGGCGACATGGATGTGGAGGTTCGCCGGGTTGTGGTCGGCGATCCGTGGCGTGATCGGGTGTCGCTCGAGCAGCGCGTTCAGCCCGTCGACCACGCCCTTCGGGTCGTCGGCCGACGACGCCTCGAAGACCGGGCGCAGGTCGCGCTGGAAGCGCCGCAGCGCGACCACGTCGCGCTCGGCCACCTGGGGCTGCAGCCACGCGCGCGGAGTCAGGAACGACACCAGCGAGTCCAGGTCGGTCAGGTCGGCGTTGAGAAGGGCAGCCGACGACTCGGCATACCGGACGAAATCCACACCACGAGTCT
>JAWWPM010000150.1:0-8890 GCA_033854915.1 Nocardioidaceae bacterium | reverse complement strand
TCGGGGCGCTCGATCTTGATCTTCACGTCCAGGCGCCCGGGACGCAGGATCGCCGGGTCGATCATGTCCTCGCGGTTGGAGGCGCCGATCACCAGCACGTTCTCCAGGGCCTCGACACCGTCGATCTCGCTGAGCAGCTGCGGGACGATGGTGTTCTCGACGTCTGAGGACACCCCTGAGCCGCGGGTGCGGAACAGCGAGTCCATCTCGTCGAAGAACACGATGACCGGGGTGCCGTGGCTGGCCTTCTCCCGCGCCCGCTGGAAGACCAGGCGGATGTGGCGCTCGGTCTCGCCGACGTACTTGTTCAGCAGCTCGGGACCCTTGATGTTGAGGAAGTACGACTTCCCCTCCTGGCCGGTCTTGGCTGCGACCTTCTTGGCCAGGGAGTTGGCGACGGCCTTGGCGATCAGCGTCTTGCCGCAACCCGGAGGACCGTAGAGCAGCACGCCCTTGGGCGGCTTCAGCTTGTGCTCGAGGAACAGCTCGGGGTGCAGGTAGGGAAGCTCGACCGCGTCGCGGATGGCGTCGATCTGGCTGCGCAGGCCACCGATCGAGTCGTACTCGATGTCGGGGACCTCCTCGAGCACGAGCTCCTCGACCTCGGACTTCGGGACCCGCTCATAGGCGTACGCCGCGCGGCTGTCGAGCAGCAGGGAGTCACCGGCCCGCAGGGTGTCGGCCTTCAGCGGGTCGGCCAGTCGGACCACCCGCTCCTCGTCGGCGTTCGCGATCACCAGGACCCGCTCGCCGTCGGCGAGGAGCTCCTTGAACATCACGACCTCGCCGACCTTCTCGAAGTCGAAGGCCGCGACGACGTTGAGGGCCTCGTTGAGCATGACCTCCTGGCCACGCACGAGCTGCTCGAGGTCGACGCCGGGGCTCACGTTGACCCGCAGCTTGCGTCCCCCCGTGAACACGTCGACGGAGTCGTCCTCGTTGCGCTTGATGAACGTGCCGAAACCCGCCGGCGGCTGGGCCAGCCGGTCGACCTCTTCCTTGAGCTTGGTGATCTGGTCGCGGGCCTCACGCAGCGTCTGCGCCAGGCGCTCGTTCTGGGAGGTGACCGCCGACAGGGACCGCTGGGTGTCGGCGAGCCGCAGCTCGATCCCGCGCGCGGCGGCCGGTCCGTCGGACAGGCGGCGGCGCAGGTCGTTGATCTCGGACTCGAGGAACCTGACCTGTTCGGCCAGCTCGCGTGCGCTCCGGTCGCCGTTCGAGGCGTCCGAAGCATCGTGACCCATGCTCATGTGCCCACCTCCTGATTCGACCCTACTCGTCCACAGTTGCCCGAACCTTGCGAATCGGGGCGCGTTTCTCACGATTTGGTCTCGACGGGTTCGACCACGCTCGGGCAGTCTCAGTCGGCCGCAGGCTCCTCGGGGACCCCCGGTGGTCGCGGACCCGCGTAGTCGGGACCGTAGGCGCCCGGCGCGGGGCGGCGCTTCTTCAGCGGCGGGCGCGCCCCGGGTGCCATCCGGCGGGCGGTGACCAGGAACGCCGTGTGGCCGATCATCGAGTGTCCCGGTCGCACCGCCAGCCCCTCGACGTGCCAGTCCCGCACCAGCGACTCCCAGGCCTGCGGCTCGGTGAAGCCGCCGTGCAGCCGCAGGGTCTCCACGAACCGGGACAGCTGCGTCGTGGTCGCGACGTACGCGCAGACGATGCCGCCCGGCCGGAGCGCCCCGGCCACGGCGGGCAGGCACTCCCACGGGGCGAGCATGTCGAGGATCACCCGGTCGGCGCTGGCCCCGGAGGCCGGCAGCTCCTCGGCGAGGTCGCCGAGATGCAGGCTCCACGCCGGGTGGTCGCCCCCGAAGAACTGCGTGACGTTGGCCCGTGCCACGTCGGCGAACTCCTCACGACGTTCGTACGACGTGAGCCGGCCGTGCGGTCCGACGGCGCGGAGCAGGGAGCAGGTCAGCGCCCCGGAGCCGACTCCCGCCTCGACGACCTCGGCGCCGGGGAAGATGTCGGCCATGGCCACGATCTGGGCAGCGTCCTTGGGGTAGACCACGGCCGCTCCACGCGGCATCGAGACCACGAACTCGCTCAGCAGCGGCCGGAAGACGAGGTACTCACCGCCCGCGGACGAGGTGACCGTGAAGCCTTCATCGCGGCCGATCAGCTCGTCGTGCTCGAAGTGGCCCTTGTTGGAGAAGAAGCGCTTGCCCGCGACGAGCTCGAAGTTGTGACGCCGGCCCTTCTGGTCGAGCAGGCGCACCCACTCCCCCTCGCGCAGTGGCCCCCGGTGGACCCCGGCCCAGGCCTCGGGCGGCACGTCCACGTGTGTGGTCGGGACAGGCGTCTGCTCAGTCGCAGGGGCGTCGTCGGGCATGGTCCGCAGACTAGTGGCGGCTACGCGTGCGCCCGGAAAGCCCGATCGACGTCGGCAGTCGAGAGCACGCCGAAGATGCTCCCGTCGGGGTCGAGCAGGAGGTACTCCCCCGCGGGCCGGGCGCTGATCGCGCGGATCAGGTCCTCGCCACCGATGCCGGCGGGCAGGCGGAGCCCTTCGTCGAGGGTGCGGGCCACGGTGGAGACCGCAACCCAGGGCCGACGGTCCTCGGGCACCGACATCAGGGCCGCCTCGTTGACCACGCCCACGGGGTGCCCGGAGATGCTGACGGTCACGATGCTGCCGGCCTCGACCTCCTGGGCACGGCGTACGGCCTCGGCGAGCGGGAGCTCGCCCGGGACGGTGAGGGTACGGCGGGCGAGGTCGCGGGCGACCAGGAAGGGCAGCCGCGACCGCACCTTGGCAGACGTCAGGGCCGCGGTCGCGCCGCTCCACAGGAAGATCGAGATCATGCCGGCGAAGACGAAGTCGACGGCGGTCGGCTGACCGCCCAGGAGCTTGCTGGTCAGCAGGGGCCAGCCGATGAAGGCGAGGAGCGCGAGCACGCGGCCGCCCCAGGCCGCCACGACGGTGCCCCTGTGCATGTCGCCGCTGCCGCGCCAGACGGCGGCCTTCAGCACCCGCCCACCATCGAGAGGCAGACCGGGCAGCAGGTTGACCACGCCCACGATCAGGTTGGCGCTGGCGATCGCGCCGACGGCCAGACCGATCAGGCCCCCCGGCGCGACGAACGTGAGTGCGGAGGCCACGAGGCCGACGGCGATCGAGGTGAGCGGGCCGACCACCGAGATCCAGAACTCCTGGCGCGGGTGCTCCGGCTCCTTCTCGATGGCGGTCATGCCCCCCATGAAGTGCAAGGTGATCGAGGAGACCGGGAGGCCGAAGCGCTTGGCGGCGACCGCGTGGGCGGCCTCGTGAAGCAGCACCGACAGGTAGAGGAGTACGGCGAACGACAGGCCGGCGAGGTACTTCAGGCCACCGAGGCCGGGCTGCGCACGGTCGACCGCGGGTGCCATGAAGATCGCGATCACCAGCGCGACCACGAACCACGTCCTGGTCAGGAGCACGTCGGTGCCCGCGATCGTGCCCACCTTGAAGGTGCCGGGCGGGCGCGCCACCGGGGGGGATACCCCGGGCGCGCGCTCGTTGCTCATGCTTCGAGGCTACCGGTCGGCCCCGCGCTGCGCGGCTTACCACTCGTTGTCGGTGCCCTCGCCTAGATTCGGTGTCATGAGCACCGCGTCCACCCCGATCACCTCGCCGGCCGAGCTGCGCTCGACCCCGGTCGACGGCGACCGGGTGCTGGGGGCGCTCTCACCGAGCCGTGCGTCCGACTTCATGTCCTGCCCGTTGATGTACCGGTTCCGCACGATCGACCGGCTGCCCGAGGAGCCGTCGGCGGACGCGCTGCGCGGCACCCTGATCCACAAGGTGCTCGAAGACCTCTTCGACCTCCCCTCCGCCGACCGCACCCCGGAGCAGGCCCGGGCCCTGTTGACGCCCACGTGGGAGACGCTGCTGGCCGCCGAGCCGGCGATCGCCGAGCTGTTCACCGACGAGGGCCCCGAGGTCGCCGAGTGGTTGGCCAGCGCCCGCGTCATCCTCGACCGCTACTTCACCCTCGAGGACCCGCGGCGCCTCGAGCCGGCCGAGCGCGAGCTCTACGTCGAGGCCCTGCTCGAGTCCAAGCTGCTGCTCCGCGGCTTCGTCGACCGTCTCGACGTCGCTCCCGACGGCGCCATGAGAGTGGTCGACTACAAGAGCGGAAGGTCTCCCTCGGAGATGTTCGAGGGCAAGGCGCTGTTCCAGATGAAGTTCTACGCCCTCGCCCTCTGGCGCATCCGCGGAGTGGTCCCGGCCATGCTGCAGCTGGTCTACCTCGGGAACGGCGAGATCCTCCGCTACGTCCCCGACGAGGCCGACCTCCTCGCCACCGAGCGCAAGGTCGAGGCGATCTGGCGGGCGATCCGGATCGCCGAGGAGTCCGGCGACTGGCGGCCACACCGCAGCAAGCTGTGCGACTGGTGCTCGTTCCAGGCGCTGTGCCCCGAGTTCGGCGGCACCCCGCCGCCCCTGCCGGAGCGCGTCAGCGACCCCGGCACGCTGACGGTCGCCGACATCGCCTGACCGTCAGCCCAGGCCGTTGCGCTCGGCCCAGAGCGCGGCCTGGGTGCGGTCGACGACGCCGATCCGCTGGAACGCCGAGGTCAGGTGTGCCTTGACGGTGCGCTCGGAGATCCCGAGCCGGCGTGCGATCTGCTTGTTGGCCAGGCCCTGACGCACCAGCACCAGGACCTCGGTCTCGCGCGGGGTGAGCTCGGCCCCGGCGGCGGGCGTCGTACGACGTGCGCCGAGCAGTTCGCGGGCGGCGCGGGGGTTGATCGGTGACTCGCCGCGCGCCACGGCACGGATCCCGGTCAGCACCTCGTCCGGTTCGGCGTCCTTGAGCAGGTAGCCCATGGCTCCGGCGTCCAGGGCACCCACGATCCGCTCGGCGTCGGAGTACGACGTGAGGACGAGCACGTCCGCGAGCTTGTCGGCCACGATCTCGCGGGTCGCGGCGACCCCGTCGATCCCCGGCATCTGCAGGTCCATCAGGACGACGTCGGGGCGCAGCTCGCGCACCAGCTCGATCGCCTCCGCACCGGAGGCTGCGGTGCCGACCACCTCGAGGTCGGGCTGCCCGCCGAGCAGCTGCTCGAGCCCGGCCCGGAGCACCGCATGGTCGTCCACGATCACGACGCGGATCGTCGGCTCACTCATCTGCGGTCCACCACCATTCGCACGGTCGTCCCGTCATCGGGTGACGAGTCCACGTCGACCACGCCTCCGCCGTCCTCGACCAGGCTCTTCAGGCCACGCAGGCCGTAGGAGCCCTCACCGGATCCAGCGGAAGGATCGAAGCCGACACCGTCATCCTTCACCACCAGGCGCACCTGCCGCTCGTCGCCAGTCACCTCCACGCTCAGGTGCGTGGCCCGGGCGTGCCGGACCGCGTTACGGATCGCCTCCTGGGCGGTGCGCCAGACCAGGGTGACCACATGGTCGGGGGCCCCGTCGATCCCGCTGACGGAGACCGTGGCCGCGGTGCCCGCGCTCCTGGCCGGCGCGGTGAGGTCCTCCAGCGAGGCAGCCAGGGAGCCGGCGTTCAGACCCGGCGGGTGGATCTCCACCAGTAGCGACCGCAGCTGGCGCAGGGAACGCCGCACGGCCTCACCGGCGCGGTCGAGGTCGCCCTTGAGCCCGGGCGAGATGCCCGGCTCCCGCGCCGAGCCGGACAGGGCGAACGCCGTACCGGCGAGCTCCTGCACCACGCCGTCGTGGAGGTCGCGGGCGATCCGCCGCCGCTCGGCCTCCGAGGAGTCCATGGCCCGCAGCATCAGCCGCTCGCGGGCCCGGGAGGCGCGGGTGAGGCGGGAGGTGAGCGCACCGATCAGCGGTACGCCGAGCAGCAGGATCGCGAGCAGGGCTCCGGCCGTGATCCTGCGGAACGGCGTCAGCACCTCGTGGGCCCGCTCCTGCACCGTCGCCACCGAGTAGTAGGCCTCGAACAGCAGGGGGGTCCCCTCGGGGGACATGATCTGGGTGTACACCTCCAGCAGGCCGCTCTCGTCGGTCTCGAACTTGTTCTCACTGCGTCGGAGGTCGGAGACACCGCCCTCGGTGGTGCCGCTCGTGAGCACCTGGCGCTGCTCGGTGTCGAGGGGGAACCGCTCGCCGATCAGATCGGTCTCGTCGCTGTAGACGATGGTGCCGTCGGCCCGCCAGATCTTGATCCGGCGGACGTCGCCGACCATCAGCCTGTCCAGCACAGCCCGGTCGAACCGGTCGATGGCCCCCGGGTCGATGTCGATCAGCTTCCGCGGGATGGCGGGCTCGGCCACCGAATGCGCCAGCAGGTCGGTGGTCCCCCGGGCGTCGGCGACGGCCTCCGAGCGTCCAGCCCGCTCGGAGAGCTTGCCGGTCGCCCACCAGGTCGCGCCGAACAGCAGGAAGCTCGCGACGAGGAACTGCACCATGGGGTTGCGCAGCGCCCTCACCGCGAGCTCCTTCCCGGCTGGGCAGGCGGGGAGAGCCTGCGTCGATGCTCAGAGTGCGATCGTGCCACGGCACACGTCGCCGTTGGCGCGCCGCTCGGCGCGGAACGTGAAGCTGTCGGTGCCGGACAGGTTGGCCATCCGGCGGTGCACCGAGAACGACCCACTGGCGCCGGAGGTGGTGCTGGAGCCGTGCGCGGACACGCTGCCGTCGTGCTTGATCCTCCAGTCCCAGACCTGGCCGTTGTGGTTGCTGTCGACCTCGCCCTCGAACTCGATGCGACCGCTGTCGGGCTTGACCTTCAGCTTCCAGACGGCGGAGCCGGCGCACCCGCCATGGGTCCGCACGTCACCTCCGCCGCCGTGGCTGGCCTGGGCCGGTGAGACCGCGGCCAGAGGCAGGGCGATGGCCGAGATGGTGGTGACTGCAGCAAGGACGGTTCGTGCGGACATCTCGGGCTCCTCAGGATCGGTTGATGTCACCGAGGATCCCGGGCCGGCGGTCGGAGTCGCCATTGGTCGGTGGTACTACGACCTCGGGCCACCTCAGGAGCGGCCGGTGCCGGAGCCGCTCTCGTCGGGGTAGAGCACGCACGCCACCTCGACGCCCCCGGCCCGCCGCAGGGGAGGCGAGTCCGCCTCGCGGAACCGGATGGTGACGCCGTGACCCTCGGGCTCGATCGAGTCGACACCGTGCCAGAGCGGCTCGTCGGGGTCCTCCCGGCGGATCCGGTCGAGCAGCGCGCGGACCGGTCCGCTGCCGCCGCTGCCGAGCCGGGCCGTGGTCGAGGGCGTGTCGAGGTGGGCGAGGTCGCCGACGACCGCCTGCTCCTCTTCGTAGGACGCGTCGCCGCGGGTCCAGTGCTGCTCGAGCAAGGGGCGCAGGTCGCGTGACTCCCAGCCGCAGTCGGCCACCGCTGCGGGACAGCGCGGGTGGAACGAGCAGCCCAGCGGCGGGTCGGCGGCGTCGGGGATCTCGCCGCGGGGCAGGTCGCGCGGCACCATCCGGTCGGGATCCGGCTCCGGGATCGCCGCGAGCAGGGCCTTGGTGTAGGGGTGCCGCGGGTTGGCGAAGATCTCGTCGGCCGGCCCGATCTCGACGATCTTGCCGAGGTACATGATCGCGATGCGGTCGCAGAAGAACTTGGCGGTGGCCAGGTCGTGGGTGATGTAGACGTAAGTCAGGTTCAGCTCGCGCTTGAGCAGGAGCATCAGCTCCAGGATCTTGGCCCGCACGCTCATGTCGAGCATCGAGACCGGCTCGTCGGCGACGAGGACCTCGGGGTTCAGCACGATCGCCCGGGCGATCACCACGCGCTGCTTCTGGCCGCCGGACAGGTCGCGGGGGTACTTGGTCAGGAAGAGCTCGACCGGCGAGAGACCGACCCGCTCGAGGGCATCCACCACCCCGCGGCGGCGCTCCACCGCCGACTTCATGCCGTGCACCCGGAGCGCGTCGCCCACGGCTTCCTCCACCGTCATCGACGGGTTGAGCGCGGCGTTCGGGTCCTGGAAGACCATCTGGACGACCTTGCGGATGTCGCGCAGCTTGCGGCGACTCAGCTTGGCGAGGTCCTGGTCGCGGAGGTGGATCGACCCCTCGGTCGCCGGGACCAGCCCCAGGAGTGCACGTCCCAGGGTGGACTTCCCGCTACCGCTCTCGCCGACGAGCCCGACGACCTCACCCTGTCGCAGCGCGAGGTTCACCCCGTCGACCGCCTTGATCGTGCCGGTGTCGCGCCCGAGCAGCCGGGACAGGGTCCCGCCGCGCAGCTCGAAGTGCACGGAGAGGTCGCGGATGTCGACCAGGTTGGCCCCGGTCGCTACGGTTTCAGGCTTCGTCGGCAACGGTCAGCTCCTGCTGCTTGAGTTGCTGCTTCCCACCGGCTGGGATCTGCTCGTCGGGTCCGGACAGCCAGCACTCGACGCGCCCACCACCGCGGCGCTCGATGTTGACCGGGTTCTGGGTGGCGCACACGTTCATGGCGTCCGGGCAGCGCGGGTGGAACCGGCAACCGTCGGGCGGGTCGACCAGGTCGGGTGGCGCGCCCTCGATGTAGTGGAGCCCGGTGGTGGTCAGGGAGATCGTCGAGCGCAGCAGCTCCCGGGTGTAGGGGTGCTGAGGGTTGCGGAAGACGTCGGCGACCTTGCCCTGCTCGACGATCCGGCCGGCGTACATCACCGCGACCCGGTCGCACGCCTCAGCCACGATCCCGACGTTGTGGGTGATCAGCAGCAGCGAGGTCGAGAAGTTGCGGCGGAGGTCGTTGAGGATCTGCACGATCTGCGCCTCGACGAGTACGTCGAGGGCTGTCGTGGGCTCGTCCGCGACGACGAACGCCGGCTTGAGAACCAGCGCCAGCGCGATCATCAGCCGCTGCCGCATGCCACCCGAGAACTCGTGCGGGTAGGACCGGTAGCGGGTCGGTGGGATCCCCATCTGGCGGAGGGCGTCGAGCGCGCGCTGCTTGATCTGGTCCTTCGCGAGCCCCGG
>JAWWPM010000149.1:0-2797 GCA_033854915.1 Nocardioidaceae bacterium | reverse complement strand
CATCGGCTGCTTGTTTCATTGACCCACGGCCGGTGCCTGGCGAGGCTCGGTCGAGGTGTCCGGGATTGTCGCTCTCACATCGGCTGCCCACTGTTCGCGGTGTGGCTCACTCATGGCCTGCGTGGTCCCGGACACCGCTGGGCGGGAGTGGCTCAAGAAGGGATTGCTCTGCTCTAAGCAGCGGTGCCCTCCTGACCCGACCACCACGTCGGACTAGCCAAGGAGGACACCGATGAGTCAGGACGAACCGCGGGTCGTGATCGGGATGGATCCGCACAAACGCTCGGTCACGATCGAGGTCATGGCTGGTGACGAGACGGTGCTCGGTGGTGGCCGGTATGGCACTGACGAGGCCGGGTTCGCCGCGATGCGAGCTGACGTCCGCCGGTTCGCGAACCGGGTGTGGGCGATCGAGGGGTGTCGTGGGATCGGACGGCACGTCGCACAACGCCTTCTTGCGGCCGGCGAGGAGATCGTCGATGTGCCGCCGAAGCTGTCGGCCAAGGTGCGGGTGTACGCGACCGGGCAAGGCCGCAAGACCGACGTGACTGATGCCCACTCCATCGCCCTGGTCGGCACCAGGGTGGCGGGTCTGCGTCCGGTGGTGGCCGATGCGGATCTCGATGTGCTGCGGTTGTTGGTCGACCGCCGTCGCTCACTCGGTGAGGAGCACACTCGGAAGGTCTCCCAGCTGCACGCCTTGCTGTTGGAGCTGATCCCGGGCGGTGCGAAGAAAGACCTCTCAGCCGCCCAAGCCAAACAGCTCCTCGCCACTGTCCGTCCACGTGAGGTGGCCGGCAAGACCCGCCGCCGGCTTGCCGCCGAGCTGATCGGCGACCTGGAGCGGATCCATGACCGCAAGAAGGCCGCCGACAAAGAGTTGCGCGAGCTCGTGGCCGCGACCGGGACCGGGCTGTCGGACCTGCACGGCATCGGGCCCTCCGGCGCCGCCCGGTTGCTCGTCGAGGTCGGCGACATCACCCGGTTCCCCGACCGCAACCACTTCGCGTCCTGGACCGGCACCGCACCCATCGACGCCTCCTCCGGCGACCACGTCCGACACCGGCTATCGCGTGGCGGGAACCGGCAGATCAACCGGACCCTGCACATGATGGCCACCGTCCAGCTGCGCAGTCCCACCGACGGGCGCGCCTACTACGACCGCAGGAAGAACAGCGGGAAGTCGTCGATGGAAGCGATGCGCTGCCTCAAACGGCGACTGTCCGACACGGTCTACCGCACCATGCTCGCCGACCTCGCACCCCACCAGACAGCCGACCAGGTGACGGGTCCGGGAGGGCAACGGGGCAACGACTCTGACTCCAGCGCGACCGGCTCACAACCCCAACACCGGCACTTCGGACAAGCCACTCCGGGACCCGTCAACGACCAGCCTAAACCCGCCCTCCCCAAGGTGTCTTGACACAGAAGGGAGCCATGAGAGGTCGATGGCCAGCGCCGATTGCGACGGAATGACGCAAGTGAGATCGTCCCTACACCCGGCGGAAAGACACATCTGACGCGGCGGGGCCATCGGGATGGCCCGCGCGAGTTCCGCCGACACCATGAGTGCAGCTCGTCCTCGGTGAATCGCACGGCCTCAGCCGTAGCGGCGCGCGGTTCGCTACATCGAGGCGGTTGCCTTCCGAAGGGTCCGGGGTGACAGTGGAGTCGCACGAATTCTCGACCGGCGGAGGTTCCTCATGGGCACTGTCGTGGCCGCATCTCGTCACCTCACGGACCCGGCGCGTCCGTTCACTCGAGCCGAACGCCGACGGCTCACCCGTCGCGATGCCCTCTCAGCCCGCCTCGCCGAGCTCCACGGCATCCGCGAGCTGCTGTCTGACGCGACCGAGGTGCTCGGCCACGGCTGGGTTCAGAACGCCTGGTTCGCCGTGGCGACCCCTCGAGGAGAGCGTCTGCTGACGGCCCACGAGGTGCGGCAGGTCTACGAATACCCGGTCACGGGCGCCTGCCTGGCTGGCTCCATCGTCCTCGCCGCCGGCGGCCCGAATCAAGCCCGGACCCAGCCGGTCCAGCGCACCCTGGACCTCGCTTGGCACGCCCTGCGCGACGACCCCGAGCCACCCGCCGTCCTCTGTCCGTCACCCCCGGTACGCACGATGCGCCTTCTCGACCTCACCCGCTGGAACGACGCACCAGGCCGGACCCGCACGGAGGCCCTCAACCTGCTCCGAACAGCCGGACATTTGGCAGACCTGCACGAGGACACCTGCCGCCGCGACCGGGCAGAGACGCTGGTCGTCTGACCCGTCGGTCAGCTCGGACACCCCGGGCCAAACGCGGCCGGAATGGGAGGGCGGCTTCGCGGCGGTATGACGCGCCGTGCCGAGGGTGCGTCAGCCATGAGGCCGATGTCGGTTGACAGTGCCAAGATGGCCGCGTGGCATCGGACTCCCGCATGGTGGCTTTGGGCTTCGGCAAGTTCGCGCGGGCGGACCGCATCTTCGCCCTCGAGCGGATCACTGGCGAAGAGCGTGGCGACGGGCGCCGCACCCGAGTCTGGATCGATGGCGTCGCCGACCCGTTGATCGCGTCGCGGACCGAGATCACGATCCTTCGCGACATGGGCCAGGAATCCGCCATACCAGGACCTGAGCTCGACGAGGCACTCGACTTGGCCGCGCGGCTTGCGGCGGCGGCGGACGAGGGTCGAGTAGACCTGAGCGATCTTGGTCGTCGAGCGCGACACCTCCTGGCCGCCACAACAGGATCCGCATAGGGTTTGCGAAATCGAAAGCAGTACTTCGCTGGGCGACTGCCGGGTCCCTGTCCC
>JAWWPM010000148.1:0-5432 GCA_033854915.1 Nocardioidaceae bacterium | reverse complement strand
CCGGTCAGCCGGGGAACCCGGCGCGTCGCCGGGGGTGCACCCCCCGACAAGTGACGGGACTCCCCCCGCCGAGTGGCAGGTGTTACGGAAGTGAAGCGCCCGCCGGCGATCTCCACCAGCACGTCGTCGTGGACCGCGCCGTCGACCCAGGCCCGCTCCAGGAGGTACGACGTGGGGTCGCTCACGTGGCCAGCCGCGCGATCGTCTCGGCCAGGGCGTCGACCCCGGCCAGGCAGTCGGCCACCTCGGCGTGCTCGGACGGCGAATGCGACACCCCGGTCGGGTTGCGCACGAAGAGCATCGCGCTCGGGATCCCCTGGGCGGACAGGATCCCGGCGTCGTGCCCGGCCTGCGTGGCGATCACCGGCCAGTCGCCGTCGGCGTGGTCGGCGGCGATCCTGGCGGCGAGGTCGCCGTCGAACTCCGTCGAGCCCGACACCGACTCCGCGGTCACCGTCAGCGTCGTCCCGTCCCGCTCGGCCCGCTCGTCGGCCTGCCGCGTGATCGTCGCGACCAGGTCGGCGAGCTCCTGGTCGGTCTCGGCGCGCACATCGAGCCAGGCGGTGACCGCCGACGACACCGAGTTGGTCGAGTTGGGCGTCGTCTCGAGCCGCCCGAACGTCGCCCGCTGCCCGGTCACCCGCGCCTGCTTGTTGGCCGCGAGCGCTGTCATCGCGTAGGTGAGCATCGGGTCGTGCCGGTCCTCCATCCGGGTCGTGCCGGCGTGGTTGGCGGTGCCGGTGATGTCGACGCGGTAGCGGCCGTGCGGCCAGATCCGGCTCGCCACCCCGATCGCCCGGCCGCGGTCGACGAGGTCGCGGCCCTGCTCCACGTGGAGCTCGACGTAGCAGCCGACACCGGTCAGCAGGTCGGACGAGCCGCCGGCGACGACATCGCCGTACGCCGTACCGTCCCGGTCGCGCAGCCCGCGCGCGGCCTCCCACGTCATCGCCCCGGTGGCCAGACGCGACCCGAGGCAGGCGAGCCCGAACCGCGAGCCCTCCTCCTCCACGAACGCCGCCACCCCGACCGACCGCGTGGGTACGACGCCGCGCTCGCGCAGCCGGTCGACCGCGGCGAACGACGACACCACCCCCAGCGGCCCGTCGTACGCGCCACCGTCCAGTACCGAGTCCAGGTGCGACCCCACCAACAACCCCGATGGTTCGTGACGTTCTTGCCGGTCCTGGCCTTCACCACCGACAAGATCGTCTCGGACTATCGGGAGATCCCACCACGCGACGGCGTTTCCGTAGGAGTCCTCCTCGACCCGCAGGCCCCGGGTGGCCGCCTGCTCGTCGAACCACGCCCGGAGCTCGCGCTCGGCCGTCGTGAAGGGTTGCCGGAAGTAGCCGCCTGACCCGGACGAACGCCCGATCGGGCCCAGCTCCGCCCACATCTGCTCGAAGTCGTCAGGCATGCTGGGCCTCATGGAGTTCCAGGACGTCGTACGACGGCGGCGCATGATCCGTGCCTACGCCGACGAGCCCGTCGACCCGGCCGTGGTCGACCGCGCGCTGGCCAACGCGGTGCGCGCGCCGAGCGCGGGCTTCAGCCAGGGCTGGGCGTTCCTGGTCCTCGACCGTCGTGCGGACATCGACCGCTTCTGGGAGGTCACCACGACGCCGGGCGAGCTCCCCGACAGCTGGCTGACGGGCATGCAGACGGCCCCCGTGGTCGTGATCCCGTGCTCGAGCAAGGCCGTCTACCTGGGCCGCTACGCCGAGCCCGACAAGGGCTGGACCGACGAGGACGAGGCCCGCTGGCCGGTGCCGTTCTGGCACATGGACGCAGCGATGGCCAGCCTGCTGATCCTCCAGACGGCTGTGGACGAGGGGCTCGGGGCCTGCTTCTTCGGCATCCCACCCGAGTACGACGCCGAGGTACGCCGCGCGTTCGGCATCCCCGACGACTTCGACCCGGTCGGCGCGATCACCCTGGGCCACCGGGCCACCGAGGAGGCGCCGTCGGGTTCGCCGACCGCGCGGACCCGCAGACCCCTGGCCGACGTCGTACACCGCGGCGTCTGGGGCTCCCGGGGCTGACACGCCCCCCAGTCCACCGGTCAGCGGTCGCCGGGTCAACGCGCCACCCGGTCGCCGACGTCTCGGATCCGAGAGCGCATACCCGACCGGACCCCAGGCTCGCGGCAGGGATCTCCCCGGCGGCTGCGGGCCCTCCTCACGCCGTGCCTCGCGTGGACCGGGTTCGCCACCCCGCTCGACGCCGCGGTCAGCGGGCCGACGAAGCACTGACCCGGCTAGTTTGCTGGCATGACCGACCCGGCGGTGGCCAAGCTCCAGGCGCTGGTCCGCATCCCGACGGTCTCCGACCGCGATCCCGCCCGGGTCGACACCGAGGCGTTCGACCGGCTGCTGGCCGAGCTGCGCGCCCAGTTCCCGCTGCTCCATGAGCGGCTCGAGCTGACCCGCGTCGGCACCCACGGCCTGCTGTTCCGCTGGGCCGGTCGCCGCGCCGACCGGCCGCTGGTGCTGATGGCGCACCTCGACGTCGTCCCCGTCGACGAGTCCGCACCTTGGCAGCATCCGCCGTTCTCCGCCGACGTCGTCGACGGAGCGATCTGGGGCCGCGGCACCCTCGACGACAAGGGCTGTGTGACCGCGATCTGCGAAGCCGTCGAGCGGCTGCTCGTGGCCGGCCACGTCCCGGCGCAGGACGTCTGGCTGTCCTTCGGCTGCGACGAGGAGGTGTCCGGGCCGGCGGCCGGGGAAGCGGTTGCCGAGCTGGTACGACGTGGCGTGCGGCCCTGGCTCGTGCTCGACGAAGGTGGCGCGATCGCGCTCGGGGCGTTTCCCGGGGTGAAGCGACCCGTTGCCGCGATCGGGGTCGCCGAGAAGGGCACCACCAGTGTGCAGCTCCGGGTCGAGGGCCGCGGCGGTCATGCGTCGACACCGGCGCGCAACGGCCCGACCGCGCGGCTCGCCCGCGCCATCGTCCGGGTCGACCACTCCCCCATGGCCCCGCGCCTTCCCGACACCACGGTCGAGCTGATGCAGCGCCTCTCGCCCCATCTGCCACTGCCGCTGCGCCCGCTGTTGAGCCGGGCCGACCGGATCCGGCCGGTGCTCACCCGTGCCCTGCTGGCCGCCGGCGCGGAGGCAGCTGCGATGGCGCGTACGACGTTCGCGATCACGACGCTCGCAGGCAGTCCCGCGCTCAATGTGATCGCCACCTCGGCCACCGCCGGAGTCAACATCCGGGTGATGCCGGGCGACACCGTGGACGACGCGATCGCCCATCTGCGCACGGTGATCGACGACGTCGACGTCGAGATCCACCTGGTCGAGCGAGGCGAGCCGAGCCCGCTCTCGCCGCTGTCCGACGCCTTCGACCTCGTCGTCTCGACGGTGGCCGAGCTCTTCCCCGAGGCTGTCCCCGCGCCCTACGTGATGATGGGCGCCACCGACTCGCGTCGCTTCACCGCGATCTGCGACCACGTCTATCGTTTCGCGCCCTTCGAGATGAACAGGGCCCAGCGGGAGGCCGTCCACTCCTACGACGAACACCTCGGCGTCGACGCGTTCCTGGCCGGGATCGCGTGGTACCGCCGGCTGATCGAGAGGCTCCCCGGCGCAGACCGGTGAGCGCACCCGGTCAACGGGCACAGTCAGTAGCGTCTAAAATGGCCCCATGGGTGACGCCGAATCCCCTGACCGCAGACCGGAGCGCGACGAGCGCACCGGCCGGGCCGCCGCGGCCCAGCGCATGCAGCGGAAGGACCAGTGGGTCGACCTCCAGATCCAGGAGGCCATGAAGCGCGGCGACTTCGACAACCTGCCCGGGGCCGGCAAGCCGATCGAGGGTCTCGGCGGCCAGCATGACCCCGACTGGTGGCTGAAGAAGCTCATCGAACGGGAGAAGATCAGCGTCCTCCCGCCCGCCCTGCAGCTCCGCAAGGACGACGCCGAGCTCGACGCGTTGCTCGACCGGCACACCGCCGAGTCCGAGGTCCGCCGCATGCTCGAGGACTTCAACGCCCGCGTCATGCACGCGCGCTACACCCCGGTCGACGGGCCGCCGCTGGTGACGATGCCGCGCGACGTCGACGAGGAGGTCGACGCCTGGCGCGAGCGCCGCCTGGCCCGCCGCCGCGCCGCCGAGGCCGAGCGGACCGCCGCGGCCGCGGAGCGGGCAGCAGTTGCGGAGTCGAGTCGCGCCCAGCGCACCCGCCGACGCTGGTTCCGCGGCGGTCGCTGAGCACCCAAGCCGTCAGGGCTGGTACGGCGGCGCGACGCCCCAGCCCCACCGGGGCACCGGCGCGTGCTCGGTCACCTCGGCGCCGGGCTGGGAGTTGTGCATCGCGATCCGGGTGCCCCACTCGAGGTAGCCGACCACCGCCGCCCTGAACTCCGGGTCTGCCGGCAGGTCCGCGTCGTCCGCGGCCAGGCTCATCAGCGAGGCGAAGCGGAAGCGCTGCTCGTCGGTGATGCCCAGGTCGCGGTGGTGGGCGAGCATCGTCTCGTAGCCGCCGAGCTCGTCGGTGTACGTCGCCGGGCCACCGAGCACCTCGACCCACCACACCGTGACGTGGTGCCGATGGTGGTCGCTCACCCCGCCCGGGAAGAACGGTGACAGCAGGCCGTCGGCCTCGACCCGGTCGTAGAAGGCGTCGACCATCCGCCGGACCGCGGGCTCGCCACCGGCCCACTCGAACAGCGACGGCACCGGGTCGACCATGCCGCCACCCTAGCCACGGGTCCACGTGCGGCAACTCCCTACGATGACCGCATGTTCGCCGTCCAGCTCACCTTCTCCGACGACCCCGCCCGGCTCGACCATCGCCCGGCCCACCGCGAACGCCTCGCCGCCCTGGCGGCCGAGGGCCGCCTCCTGGCCGCCGGGCCGTGGTCCGACGAGTCCGGCGCGCTCCTGGTCTTCCTGGTCGCCGACCGTGCCGAGGTCGACGCGATCATCACCGCGGACCCCTACTACTCGGCCCCGGGCGTCGAGGTGGCGGGCGTCCACGAGTGGCACCCGGTGACCCGGCACCCGGCTCTCGCCGAGCTCTGAGGCGCTAGCTGGCCCTGGTCCGGCTGCGCTTGAGCTGCCGTCGCTCGTCCGCGTCCACGCCGCCCCACACGCCGTGGTCTGGTCCGCCGACGCCGAGGGCCCACTCGAGGCACTGACCGCGCACGAAGCAGCGTCGGCAGACCTCGACGGCCTCCTCGACCTGGTGCACGGCCGGTCCTCGGGTCCCCACGGGGAAGAACAGCTCGGGGTCTTCGTTCAGGCATGCTGCCTGGCTCCACCAATCCACGGTGGTCCTCCAAGAAGTGCTCGCGGGTCCCCGTGGTACGCCCGCACGTACCCCGTCCCTCGGCCCCGAAACGTCGTGACGCACGGTGCAGCGTCCACAATTCTCGGCGCGCCCATGTGTGACCCCCGCCACAAGGGGTACGGAGACGGGCGAA
>JAWWPM010000147.1:0-8758 GCA_033854915.1 Nocardioidaceae bacterium | reverse complement strand
GAGATCGCCGCCAACCTGGTCGACGAGACCGACAAGCTCCGGGCCACGCCCGCGATCGCACCCGAAGGCGAAGTCTGAGCCCAGGCCCTCAGGGCCTGCCTAGAGCATCGAGCGAGACCCCGGACCGCAAGGTCCGGGGTCTCGCCGGTTCCCGGCGCCGGCTGTGGGAGGCTGCACCGCATGACCGGCACCGACCTCGTCTGCGGGGTCCTCGTCGTGGTCGGCCTCTTCGGGATCGTGGTCCCGGTCATCCCGGGCACCGTGCTGGTGCTGCTCGGGATCCTGGTCTGGGCCTCCGAGGACGGCTCGGGCAGCGCCTGGACGGTGTTCGCGGTGGCCACGGCGTGCCTGGTGGCCGGAGCGGTCGTGAAGTACGCCGTACCCGGACGCCGCCTGCGGGCGGCGGTGCCCACCAGCACCCTGGTCGCCGGTGGCGCGGGTGCCGTGGTCGGGTTCTTCGTGATCCCCGTGGTCGGTGCCCTGGTCGGCTTCCCGGTCGGCGTCTACCTCGCCGAGCGCGCCCGGGTGGGTGCAGCCGGGGCCTGGCCGTCGACCCGGGAGGCACTGCGCGCGGTCGGGGTGAGCATCCTGATCGAGCTCGCGGCTGCCCTGGTGGCGACCGCCGTCTGGATCGCCGGAGCCGTCCTCACGTGAGGGCCGCCACGTGATCGCGGTCGTGCTCGCGGTGCTCGGCGCGCTGGCGTACGGCGTCTCCGACTTCATCGGCGGCCTCGCGTCCCGCCGGACGTCGGTCTGGCCGGTGGCGATCCTCTCCTGCACCGGCAGCATGGTCGGCGCCCTCGTGCTGGCCGCGATCGTGCCGGGTGACCCGCAGGCCTCCCAGCTGGAATGGGGTGCCCTCGCCGGCATCGGCGCCGGTGGTGGCACGGCCTTCCTCTACCGGGGGCTCGCAGGCGGGCGGATGGGGGTGGTCGCGCCGGTGTCCGGGGTGGGTGCGACCGTGATCCCGGTGCTGATCGGCGTCTGGTCCGGTGAGCGTCCCTCGGCCGTCGTGTGGCTCGGCATCATCGCCGCGCTACCGGGGATCTGGCTGGTCTCCCGTGAGGAGACAGGTCCCCTGACCGAACCGGCCGAGGGTGGCAGCGGGCTGCTCGACGGGCTGCTGGCCGGGCTGGGCTTCGGGGTCCTGTTCGCGGCCCTGGGACAGGTGCCCGATGGCGCCGGCTACTGGCCCCTGGCAGCGGCCGAGGCCGCCTCGGTGGTCACCGTCGTGGTGGCCTGCCTGGCTCTGCGAGGGGAGCCGCTGCCCCATGCCGGAGAGCAGTGGTGGGGTCTGGTCAGCGGACTGCTTGCCGCCGCGGCAGGGGTCTGCTTCCTGGTGGCCACCCACCACGGGCTGCTGAGCGTGTCGGCGGTGCTGGTCTCCCTCTATCCCGCCTTCACCGTGCTGCTGGCCGCCCTCGTGCTCCGCGAGAGGATCCACCGCGTCCAGGCGGCCGGCCTCGCCCTGTGCAGCGTTGCGATCGTGCTGGTCGCCGCCGGCTGATCGGCCCGAGTCCCGGCCCAGCCCGGACGGATCCACGCGCCTGGGGGCGGGAAAGGGGACTTTCGGCCCCTCCTCGCGCAATCGGCCACGACCCTTCCGCAGCGCTGGTTAGGGTTTGCCATGAGTAAAGAAAGGTCCTCGGGAAGGTGACCCAGTGGCAGCATCCGAACCACTACGCCTCGCGGCGCTCTACGAGCTCGGGTTGCTGGACACGCCTTCAGAGGAACGCTTCGACCGGGTCGTGCGCCTGGCCAAGCGGATCTTCGACGTCCCGACGGTCGCGGTCAACCTGATCGACGCGGACCGCCTGTTCACCAAGTCGGCGATCGGCGCCGAGGCCGGCACCAGCACGCCACGCGACATCTCGTTCTGCCCGCGGACCATCGACACCGGCGTCTCGCTCGTCGTACCCGACGCGCGCATGGACCCGGACTGGGCCGGCAACCCCCTCGTCACCGGCGACCCGGGCATCCGGTTCTACGCCGGTGCTCCGCTGGCCGCTCCGGGCGGTGAGATCGTCGGCGCGCTCTGCCTGGTCGACTACGAGCCGCGCGAGCTCGCGCCGACCGACCACGCCCTGCTCGAGGATCTCGCCCGCTGGGTCGAGGTCGAGCTCGCGGCCGACGCCGAGGCCCTCCAGGCCAGGGAGATCCAGACCCGCCTGCTCCCCCGGCACCCACCGGTCATCCCGGGGTACGACGTCGCCGGGCGTTGCCAGCCCGCGCTCCATGTCGGCGGCGACTACTTCGACTGGCACCTGCTCGACGACACCCTCCTGCAGTTCACCGTCGCCGACGTGATGGGCAAGGGCCTCGCTGCCGGGGTGATCGCCGCGGGCGTGCGCACCGCGCTGCGCACCACCGCACGCTTCAACACCCTCAGCGACTCGATCCGCCTGACCGCGGCGAGCATGCAGGACGACTTCGACAACACCGGCACGTTCGCGACCATGTTCACCGCCCGCCTGCGGCCCTCCCAGGGCCACCTGGAGTACGTCGACGCCGGTCACGGCCTGGCGCTCATCGTCTCCGCCGACGGCGAGATGGAGCAGCTCAGCTCGCGGGACCTGCCGCTGGGCTCCGACCTGGACACCAGCTGGCACAGCAAGGAGACAAGGCTCGATCCGGGCGGCACCCTGATCGTGGTCAGCGACGGTCTGCTGGACATCTACCCCGAGCCCGCGCAGGTCCTGGAGGCCGCCGGCGGTCTCGCCGCCTCCGACCGCACCGCGGAGCAGATGTGCGACCGGATCATGCAGGCCAGCATCGGCCACGAGATCGGCGACGACCTCACCGCGCTGGTGATCCGGAGAGAACCGTCATGGTGAAGAAGGCGTTCACGCGGCTGATGGTCGCGCTCACCCTGCTGCTCGGCACGGTGTACGTCGGCTGGCGGTGGGCCTTCTCGGTGAACTGGGGCGCCTGGTGGATCGCCGTACCGCTCGTCCTGGCCGAGACCTATGACCTGCTCGACGCCTTCCTGATCGGACTCACGGTCTGGCGGATGAAGATCCGCGGGGACGCTCCTCCGCCCCCGGACGGGGCGACCGTCGACGTGTTCATCACGACGTACAACGAGCCGGTCGAGATGGTCGAGGCGACCGCCCGGGCGGCGCGTGCCATCAGCTACCCGCACGAGACCTGGATCCTCGACGACGGCGAGCGCGCCGAGATGCGGGCGATGGCAGCCGAGGTGGGCCTGGGCTACGTCACCCGCAGCGACGACTGGGTGGACCGACCGCGTCACGCCAAGGCCGGCAACCTCAACAACGCCCTGCTGATCACCGAGGGCGAGTTCATCCTGGTCCTCGACGCGGACCAGATCCCCGACCCGTCGATCCTGGACCGCACCCTGGGCTGGTTCCGTGACGACCAGGTCGCGCTGGTCCAGACGCCGCAGTGGTTCAGCAACGTCACCGGCTCCGACCCGCTGGGCAGCCAGGCCCCGTTGTTCTACGGGCCGATCCAGCAGGGCAAGGACGGCTGGAACGCGGCGTACTTCTGCGGCTCCAACGCGGTCCTGCGCCGCGAGGCCCTCATGCAGCTCGGCGTCGTGGGCTACGTCCGCGAGGTGCACGTCGCCGTCCGCGACGCGCTCGCCGCGGCGGAGAGGATCCTGACTCGGGCCCTACGCACTTCGCAGGAGCAGGGCCGGCACGCCATGGTCGCGGTGGCGACGGTGCGCACCGCCGCCCGCTCGGCCCGCCAGGCCCTCGACGCCGGCTCCCACGTCGGCGAGGTGACCTACGAGTTCCAGTCGGCGGTGGATGCGGCCTCACGCTCCCTGGTCAACCACGACGTCGCGATGATGCGCGCCGACCTGGCGTCGTTCAACCTGCCGATGGAGCTCAGCTCGGAGGCCGGTCTGCTGGTCATCGACGACCGGGCCCTGGACCTGCTCTCCGACCGCGAGTGGTCGCCCCTCAGCGCCCTCGAGTCGGTCCGCCAGCTGGTGCGCGCCGTGGACGTGGACCGCGTGGACGAGGCTCAGCCGATGATGCCGATGGCGACCGTGTCGGTCACCGAGGACATGGCCACCTGCATGCGCCTGCACACCCTGGGCTGGAAGTCGGTCTACCACCACCAGGTGCTGGCCCACGGACTCGCGCCCGAGGACCTCGGCACGATGCTGCAGCAGCGGCTCCGCTGGGCGCAGGGCACGCTCCAGGTGCTGCTGAAGGAGAACCCGCTCGTCCAGCGTGGCCTCTCCGTCGGGCAGCGACTCATGTACTTCGCGACGATGTGGAGCTACCTGGCCGGTTTCGCGGCGGTGGTGTTCATGGCCGCGCCGGTGACCTACCTCTGCTTCGGCGTGAAGCCGGTGCACTCCTACGGCCTGACGTTCATCGCCCTCTTCCTCCCCTACGTGGTGGCCAACCAGCTGCTCTTCTTCGTCGTCGGGTACGGCGTGAAGACCTGGCGCGGCCACCAGTACAGCCTGGCTCTCTTCCCCCTGTGGATCCGGGCCTGCGTCACCGCCGGCGCGAACGTCTACCTCGGCCGCCCGCTCGGTTTCGTGGTGACCCCCAAGACCCGACAGGAGCACTCCGGCTTCCCCTGGCGGCTGGTGTGGCCGCAGGTGGTCGCGACCGTCGTGCTGGTGGTGGCCTGCGCGATCGGGGCCGCCCGGCTGTGGCTGCACGCCGAGACGAGTACGGTCGGGACGGCAGTCAACATCGCCTGGGTGGGCTACGACCTCCTGGTGATCAGCGTCATCTACCGCGCGGCGCTGTACCGCGCACCCGAGCCGACAACGGAGGCAGCGAACTGATGGCCGAGGACACACGTACGACGGTGCTCCAGCCCACCGGACGGCTCAACATGGTGGCCGCCCCTGCGCTGAAGACCCTGATCGAGGAGAGCGTCGCGGAGGGTCGCGACCGGATCGTGGTCGACTTCACCGACGTCGTGTTCATCGACTCCTCCGGCCTGGGGGCCCTGATCGCCGGCCTCAAGGCGACCCGGCAGGCCGGTGGGGACCTGCGGATCGCGCAGGTGCCCGAGCAGGTCATGACCGTGCTGCGGCTGACCAACCTGGACCGCGTGCTGCGTGCCCACCGCACCGTGGCGGACGCCTCCCATGACTGGTGACTATCTCCTCGACGGACTCGCGGTCCCCCACAGCCTGACCCTCCTCCACGACCTGCTCGAGCAGGTCGGCACCGACCACCCCGAGCTGACCGCGTCGGACCTGATGCTCTTCGAGACCGCGGTGATCGAGGTCGCCGGCAACGTCGTCGAGCACGGCCATCCACCGGGCGAGGTCAGCTGGACCTTCCGGCTCGCGGTCCGCGCCGACCGCCTCGAGGGCACCCTGTCCGACAGCGGGGAGGAGTACCCCGGCGGCGCCTGGGGCACCGACATGCCGGACACCATGGAGGAGGACGGCCGGGGACTGGCCCTGGCCACCGCGGTGCTCGACTCGCTGGTCTACGAGCGTGCCGGCGACATCAATGAGTGGACCATGGTCCGCCGGCTCACCTGAGGAGTCATGCCGATGTCTCCCCTTCCAGCACGGGCCGCCACCGGTCGCCGCGCTAGCGTGACGGGGTGCTCCTCGCTCCCCGCCCGCACCATTTCGGAGGCTTCCGCCGCCACGGCGCCGGGTTCGGCCTGCGCCACGCGGACAACCCGTGGTTCCTGCTGCTCGTCGTCATCGTCGTCGTCGCGGTGGTCGTCCTTGCCCTGCGTTCGCGGCGCTGACGCGACCTACGCCTCGGCCCGCGCTGGGCGATCTGTCAACTCAACGAAATCCGTTGTGGCAAATCGCGTCACACCTCGCGTGGTGCTGCGTTTCATCTGCAAAGGAGGCACACCGATGAGCACAACACCCCCCCGCCACGGTGACACCGCCACAGGTTGCCCGTGTGAGGAGTGTCTGAGCGCGCGTATCCGGCTCTCCGCGGCCATCGCCGCGGACGGCCGTGACATGTCGCCGCTTCGTCAGCGCCTCGACGGGTTCAAGCTCCGCCTTGCCGGCGCGGAGATCCTGAGGAGCGTGTCATGACCGCAGTGAGCACCACCGTCATCGTCGACTGCCCGGCCTGGTGCAGCGTCTCGCAGAGCGAGCACGTCCGCGAGCTGCACTGGGAGGGCTACACCACCCACTGGAGCGACCCGCGCACCGGTGAGGGCTGGCAGATCCGGCACACCGCATCGACCAACGCCGACGGCTCGTCCAGCGAGGTCGCTCGCCTGTACGTGTCGACCAGCGGGGGTCTGACCCTGGCCGGCGCCGAAGCTCTCGCCCTGACCCTCCTCGCGACGTACGAGGAAGCCAGCGACTGATCAACCGCACGTCGCGGCGCCGACACCCCCCGGAAGGCAGCCCGCGACCTCTAGATCGCCCGTGCCCATGTGCGGGCACGGGCGATCTGGTCATTCGGCCTCGGCCAGCCTCTTGATGTGAGCCAGGCGATGCTCCCAGGTCTCGGCGATCCGCTCGAGCTCGTGGGCCACGTCGTTGAGCCGGCCGCCGACCGCGCGGTGCACGAGCTCGCGGCCCCGCTGCTCGGTCTCGACCAGGGCGGAGGCCTTCAGCACCTCCAGGTGCTTGACGATCGCCTGGCGGCTGATCGGGAACTCCCGCGCCAGCGCCGACGCCGAGGCGGGCGCCTCCCCCAACCGGGCCAGGATGGCCCACCGGGTGTCGTCGGCCAGGGCCGCGAACACGGGAGCCAGGCTCGCCGTCACGAGCCCTCCACGAAGGTCCGCGCCGCGGCCAGCTCAGTGTCCCAGCCGTCGACGTTGCCGCTCCGGTCGGCCAGCCACACCGCCCGGTCGGGGCTGAGCGCGGCGAAGCCGCTCTCCGCGACCGACAGCGTCACGCCGCTGGAGCGCGGCACGATCCGGAACTCCACCAGCGTGGAGCGTTGCGGGCGGTCGTCGGTCGCGGCGTGGAGCCAGCGGAACGCGACGTACGACGGGCGGTCGGCCGCCACGGTGAGCAGCCGGAACTCGCCGTGCTGCGGGTGCGTCACCACGGTGACCTCACCCTCCTGCCGGAGCTCGGGCTCGGGGTCGACCGTTCCGTCGTTGATCCACCAGCCGGGGCGGGACACGAGGTCCCACACCAACTCCTGGGACGCGTCGATGTCGATGCTCTTGTCGATCCGGTCCAGCGGGTCGATCGCTTCGGTGTCGGTGTTTTCGGCCTCGGCGGTGCCGGTGGTGGTGGTCTGCTGCTCGTTCATGGTTTCCTTCCGGGACGGGTCTCATGTGCAACTCGATCATTGCACGTGAGGGCCATTCATGCAACCTCGTCATTGCATGACGTCGCCTGTCTCGTCTTCTCCACGAGTTCACCCCAAAGGGTGGGTTCGGGAGGAAGTGCCTGGGTTTACCGTCCGGATGAGGTCCGGTCCCCCGTCCGGATCAGCGCCCTGCGAATGCCGTTGGCACCGCAGGGCGCGTCCTTCTCCGGACCCAGACGTTCGGGCCGGCAGGCCCAGATCGGGAGCTGCATGCAGCTTCGCACCAGGGACCAAAGTCCTTTCCCCGCGGGCGGGTGCCGCGTATCCTCGTCGCAGATGCCCGCTGGCGACCCGAGACGCCGGCGGGCATCGCTGTGTCCGGAGCCGTCCGCGGGGGCCCGGCCTCCCCGTCGCTGGACGCCCTCGGCGCAGAGTGGGAGCGGGACGAAAGACCCTACTGGTCGGTAACTTGGTTGCGTACTCTCGGTACGGGACGAGGTACTGGGGGGTATCCCCGCCCCGCGGTCCCATCCGCTTTGCGCGGGTGGGGCCCTTGTCGTGCCCGTCCGCGCCGTCCCACCGTGGCGGGGTCAGCCCAGGGCCTCGCGCAGGTTGCGGCGCACCCGCTTGAGCGCCACGCCCGGATCGGACCCGTCGGTCGGCCGGCCGTGTTGCGCGTACTCCAGGGCAACATCCGCCTCGAACAGGGCCTCGCGCACGTCGGCGCGGGCGTTGTCGAGGGCGTCGCGGACCCCGGTCACCGCGGCCTGCAGCCCGGCATGGTCGAGGTCACCGCGCTCATGGTCGGAGAGTGCGGCGAGGAGCCGTGCCCGCATCCGCTCGTAGTGCTCGTCCACGCCCGCAGGTTAGCCGGTGCCGTCGGTCGACGCAGTGCGCACGGCGCAGCCACCGCGAGCAGCCGCATCGAGCGCCCGCCCCTGAGGGTGTGCCACGGATGGTCGGCTCATGGTTGCCTCTCCGCAACGGGGGTAAGGGTGCCCGCCGGTGACCGCATGCGCCGGCGGGCACCGTCACGTCCGTTCGGGTGGACCGGGCGAGGGGGTTCCGGCACGGGCGCGCCCGGTCGGCCCGAGAGCTGCTGGGGCGGGCCACCCACGTCCGGTTTACGCCCTCTCCTCGCGGGGAACGATGCCAGCCGGGCACGGTGGGGCGTCACGCCAGGTTGGGCCAGCGGGGCGTCCCACCGAATCGCCCCCGTCGGGGTGAAGCGGCCACGCGCTTTCTGTGGTCTCCTGAGGTGCCGGGCTTCATGCCCGGCTGGACGCCTCGTGGGTGAGGGCCCAACACACTGCGAGGCGTACCCAGCTTCGGCGAGGATCCCCCGGACCCCGGGACCTTCCCCAGACTCTCGATCCCTCGAGTACCCGACGGCGCGCCTGGTCATGCACGGCCGAGAGGCCCGGACAGGGCACTCAGTCGAGGTAGTCGCGCAGCACCTGCGAACGGCTCGGGTGGCGCAGCTTGGACATCGTCTTGGACTCGATCTGGCGGATCCGCTCGCGGGTCACGCCGTACACCTTGCCGATCTCGTCGAGGGT
>JAWWPM010000146.1:0-4233 GCA_033854915.1 Nocardioidaceae bacterium | reverse complement strand
AGGTGGCTCAGGTGCAGCGTGAAGTCACCGACGATCGCCTCGATCGAGATGGAGGGGTAGGTCGCCGCGAGCTCGGAGGCTGCCTCGCGGAGGATGCCCTCGGACACGTCGACCGGCACGAACCTGGCCAGCCGGCCCGTGGCGGTGAACGCGTCGAGCAGGGCGCGGGTCTTGTCACTGGTGCCGCTGCCGAGCTCGACCAGGGTGGTCGCGTCGGTGCGCGTGGCGATCTCGGAGGCCGCGCCGAGCAGGATCGAGCGCTCGGCTTCGGTGGGGTAGTACTCCGGGAGGCGGGTGATCTCGTCGAAGAGACGCGAGCCCTCGTCGTCGTACAGCCATTTCGGCGGGAGGGTCAGCGGCTGGGAGGCGAGACCCCGGCGCACGTCGTCGACGAGAGCGGCGTTGGCGGATCCGGGCTCGAGCAGCACCGAGACGGTCGTCCGGCTCATCGCGGCCCCCGCCCCTCGGCCAGGCGTACCCCCGACAGCGCCCAGCGGGCGCCGTGCGGGAAGAAGTTGCGATAGGAGGACCGGGTGTGGCCCGCGGGGGTGAATGCGCAGCCGCCGCGCAGCACCATCTGGTTGGACATGAACTTGCCGTTGTACTCCCCGATCGCGCCCTCGGCCGGGTGGAACCCCGGATAGGGGTGGTAGGCCGAGGAGGTCCACTCCCAGCAGTCGCCGAACATCTGGCGCAGCCCGCCGTCGGCCGGGCCCGCGGCACGCGGGTGGAAGGTGGTGGAGTCGGCGAGGTTGCCGGCGTCGACGAGGTCGTCGCGCGACGAGGCCGCCAGGGTGAGCTCGGCGGCGTGCTCCCACTCCGCCTCCGACGGCAGCCGCTTGCCTGCCCACGCCGCGTAGGCGTCGGCCTCGTAGAAGCTGACATGGCTCACCGGGAGCCCGGGGTTGACCGGCCAGGTGCCGTTGAGACAGTGCTCGAACCACTGGCCGTCGACCTCGAACCAGTAGCAGGGAGCCCGCCAACCGTCGGCGTTGACGCGGGCCCAGCCGTCGGAGAGCCAGAGCTCGTGACGCCGGTAGCCGCCGTCGGCGATGAACTCGAGCCACTCCGCGTTGGTGACGAGGCGGTCGGCCAGGCGATAGGGCTCCAGCCACTGCTGGTGGCGCGGGAGCTCGTTGTCGAAGCTGAACCCGTCGCCGTCGTGCCCGATCTCGACCAGCCCGCCCTCGACGTCGACCCAGCCGAGGGTGTCGGGGCTCGCCTGCGCGCTCGGCGAGCCGGCGTACGTCGGGCGGAGGGGATTGAGCGAGAGGACGTGCTTGATGTCCATCAGCAGCAGCTCCTGGTGCTGCTGCTCGTGGTGGAAGCCGAGCTCGATGGTGTCGGCGACCTTGCTCAGGGCACCCTCGTCGAGCCGGTCGAGGAGGTCGCGCATCCGGTCGTCGACGTTGCCGCGGTAGACGCCGACGTCGTGGGCTCCCGGTCGGCTGATGACGCCGCGCTCGGCGCGGGCGTAGCGCGGCCCCACGGCCTCGTAGTAGCTGTTGAAGAGGAACCAGTAGGTGTCCTGGAAGGGCTCGAACGACGGCTCGTTGTCGGCGAGCACGAACGTCTCGAAGAACCAGGTGACGTGGGCGCGGTGCCACTTGGTCGGGGAGACATCGGGCATCGACTGGACGGTCTGGTCCTCCGGCGACAGCGGCGCCGCCAGGGTCTCGGTGCGGGCACGCACCTGGCCGTAGCGGTCCAGGAGCGCGTGCGGGTCGTGGGATGTGGTCGTCATCTGCAAGCACCTCACTGTGGGCAGACGTCGCGGTGGAGTCGGTCAACGAGCCTTGTTCACGATAGCCACGACCACCGACAACGAGGTCACGGTGAGGTGACGGAAGCCTTACCGGACGGTGACGGTCGCCGTCAGGCGACGACCACACGCGGGTCCAGGAGCCCGTAGACGATGTCCACGACGAGGTTCGCCACCACCACGAGGATCGAGCCGACCAGCACCGTGGCGCTGATCACGTTGATGTCGAGCGGGGTCTGAAGTGCCTGGAGGCCCCAGTGACCGATGCCGTCGATGCCGAAGATCTGCTCGATGAAGATCGTGCCGGACAGCAGGCTCGCGAAGTCGATGCCGAAGATGGTGATCACCGGGACGATGGCGGCGCGCAGTGCGTGCCGGAACAGCACGGACGTCGACCGCACGCCCTTGGCCCGGGCGGTGCGGATGTAGTCCTCTTCGAGCGTCTCGACCATCTGGCCGCGCGTGAACCGGGCGTAGTCGGTGAGGCTGGTGAACCCGAGCACGAGCCACGGCAACATCATCCACGAGATGGTCTTGAGGGGGTTCTGGGTGATCGGGTAGTAGCCGACGTCCGGGAAGATCTTCCATCGCAGCGAGAAGAAGATCCAGGCCAACAAGATGATGAGGTAGTTGGGGATCGCCGAGAGCACCAGCGAGCCGGCGACGAGCCCGCGGTCGAGGGTGGTGCCACGCCACCGCGCAGCCATCGCGCCCATCAGGACCCCGAAGGTGAGGTAGATCGACGCGCCGCCGATGGCGACGATCACCGTGGCGGGATACTTCTGTTTCAGGTCGTCCCACACAGGCGCGCTGGTGGTGACCGAGATGCCCAGGCACGGCGCCGGGCAGTCGTACAGCTTCCCGTCGTCGTAGACGTCGTGGCGCCCCAGGAAGATGCCCTTGGCCCACTGTGTGTAGTTGTAGGCGACGGACTTGTCGAAGCCCATCTGGTGCTTGATCGAGTCGAGCTTCTGCTCGGTGCACTTGCCCGGCCCGAGCTTCTCGCAGTAGTTGCGGGCAGGAGAGTCGCCGAGTCCCTTGAAGAACAGCACGAAGACGAAGATCGAGGTCAGCACGACGACCACGGCCGAACCGAGCAGTCGGCGGACGATGAAACCGGTCATCAAGCTCCTGTCGGGGTGGGCCGGGGGAACGATACCCGCGGCCACCAACCGGCCCGGTCCGGGCTCAGGAGACGCTGGTCCGGGGGTCCAGGAAGCTGTAGAAGACGTCGACGAGCAGGTTGGCGACCACCACCAGGATGGCCGAGACCAGGACGGTGGCACTGACCACCTGGAGGTCGATCGGAGTCTGCAGCGCGTCCAGGCTCCACTTCCCGATGCCGTCGATCTCGAAGATCCGCTCGGTGAAGATGGTGCCGGCGAGCAGGGCCGCGAAGTTCAGCCCGAAGATCGTGGTGACCGGCACGATGGCGGCCCGCAGGGCGTGCTTGAACAGCACCCGGCTGGCGGGCACCCCCTTCGACATGGCGGTCCGGATGTAGTCCTCGGCGAGGGTCTCGACGACCTGGGCGCGGGTGAACCGCGCGTACTGGGTGCAGCTGGTCAGGCCGATCACCAACCAGGGCAGCATCATCCAGGCCGCGGTGCGGGCGGGATTCTGAGTGATCGGGAAGTAGCCCGTGGTCGGGAAGATCTTCAGCTGCAGGGTCAGGTAGATCCACGACAGCAACGCGATGATGTAGAAGGGGACCGCCGACACGACGAGGGAGCCCCCCACGAGCAGCCGGTCGGCGGCCGAGCCGCGCCAGAGCGCCGCGAGCGACCCGAGCAGCACGCCGAGGACCAGCCCGATGGCCGAGCCGCCGACGGCCAGGACGATCGTCGCGGGGTACTTGTCCTCGAGGTCGTGCCAGACGGTGTGCCCGGAGCTGATCGAGATGCCCAGGCACGGGGCAGGGCACTCGTAGAGCTTGCCGTCGACGTACACGTCGTGTCGACCGGCGAAGATCCCCTTGGCCCACACCTCGTAGTTGGCGGCGACCGACTTGTCCAGCCCCATCTGGTGCTCGATCGAGTCCAGCTTCTGGGCGCTGCACTTGCCCGGCCCGAGCTTCTCGCAGTAGTTACGGGCCGGCGCGTCACCGAGGCCCTTGTAGAACAGCACGAACACGAAGATCGAGGTCAAGATGACCACGACCACCGAGCTGAGGACCCGGCGGAGAATGAATCCCGTCATCCCTGAATTCCAGGACTGTCGCTTGTCCGAGCACGCCGAAAAGGCGGTGGTGGGGCGCGCTCGGTCTTCGCGCCCCACCACCTAGGGTGGGTTTATCGGGAAATGCCGTGTGCACGCGTTCTGCTACTGGGAGATCCAGATGTTCTTCCAGGTCGGCATACCCAGGGTGTTGTCATCGTTGTCGCCCTGGATCTTCGATCCATGGGCCTGCGCGATGCCCGCGTAGTACGTCGTAAACAGCGGGAGGTACTTGGTGGCAATCTGCTTGTCCA
>JAWWPM010000145.1:0-5112 GCA_033854915.1 Nocardioidaceae bacterium | reverse complement strand
CCCACCATGGTCCGGGCGGGCAGGACGATCGCCTGCGTCAGAGTGCCGTCGTCCTCGATCGCGTAGAGCCGGTCGACCGCGGTGTCGGGGTACTCCACCGGGTAGTCGAGGGCACGGAACACGTGGCTGTCGGTGTTCTCGGGGAAGCCGAACGCCCACAACAGGTTCTGCGGGAGGGACAGGTCAACCAGGGGGAGGGGTTTGCCGGGCGTCGCCGCGATGCTCGAGGACAGGTGGTCGAAGTACGGCTTGGTCGGGTTGCGGTCCTGCCAGTTCTGCATGTACGCCTGGCCCGAGATCAGCGAGAAGGCCACCACGACGAGGGTGACCGTGCGGATCACCGCGGCTCGCTCGTAGGGGCGCTCGACCCCTTCGCGCACGTTGTTCACCTCGAGCGCCCCGACCAGCGGCAGGAACGCCAGGCCGAGCGCGAGCACGAAGATGGCCGCGGACTCGGTCTGGTAGCGGTACTCCAGCCCGATGTCGGGCCCGACCAGGTTGGCCCGCGCGGACGACAGGAGGTAGACGTTCGCGGCCAGGGTGAAGGCGATCAGGGACCACGCGCGCCGGCTCGCCGTCCGCGTCGTGTAGGCGTAGTAGACCAACGAGCCGACCGCGACCCACGAGCCGAGGCTGATCAGGTCGCTGGGGTCGGCCAGGGAGTTCGTCGACATCGAGCGCCACTCGAAGGGCCCACCGACGACGCCCGTGCTGAACGCGACCGCGACGAGGCGGTACCCGACCGAGCTCAGCAGGGTGCTGGGGGGCTGGGTGCCGTTCAGGCCGAACTTCAGGTAGATCGCGACGTAGGGGATGGCCACCGCACCGTGGGCGATGATGCCGACGCGGTAGTCGCGCCACAGCATCGCCAGCCGGTCGGAGAGCTTCCCGCGCGAGAACCAGCACAGTGCGAACAGCGCGTACAAGCCGAAGAGGATCGCGGTCTTCTCGTAGAAGGCGAGCCCCACCACCGTCCAGACCAGCGTCGCCGCGAGCGAGCGCCAGCGGCGGGTGCACAGGTAGGCGAGGTGGGCGTGCAGGCCGAAGACGAGGGCCACCTGCAGCGGCAGCTGGTTGATCCCGGCCGCGAACCAGACGCCGGCGGGGATGGTGAAGACATAGAAGCAGTAGCCGGCGAGCAGCACCAGGATCAGCCGGGTCTCACCGAACATGCTGCGCAGCAGCCGCAACATGCCGAGGGAGGCGATGCCCTGCAGCAGCACCAGCAGGCCGCCCCACACGCTCCACTTGAACGGCGCCCACGTGGCCAGGGCCTTGACCACCAGCCAGCCGGCGGGCATCAGGTGGCCCGCGTAGTTGCGGCCCACGAAGTGCCACGTCAGCGGGTCGTTGCTGCCCGCCGACAGGAAGGCCAGGTCGTCGAAGTAGAACCACGAGCCGGCCAGCCAGACGATGCGCAGGGCCAGGGCGGACGCGATCAGCAGCAGCCCGAGGCGTCGTACGTCGGAGCGGGTCCGGTGCCGGGTCTCCAGACGAGACATCACGCGAGCCGACACTCGCGGGAGTATGCCACAGCGAGCAGCTCCTTCCGGGGCCCGTGACACCGGCCGTAAAGCCTGTCTGATCAGGACCTTTGGCGCCGTACTTGACTGGTGGGTAACTGCTACTGTCCCCCCACTGACGGTTCGACTGGGAGGGAAAGCGTCAATGAAGAAGGTCTGGCCTGCCTGGCTACTCCTGTTTCTCGGCGCGTTCCTGCTGACGACCGCGGGTGTTGCCAAGTTCTGGGCCCCGCACGCGGCCGAGCGCACGCCGTTCGACTCCTACCAGCGCACCTATCTCACCGGCACCGCCGACAAGCTCGACCCGAAGACCGGCAAGGTCACGCACAACATCCCGGTGAAGATCACCAACATCACCCAGATCGACCCGAACAAGAGCGACGCCGACACCGTTGTGTTCGTGACGAGCACCTGCGTGAACGTCGACACCGACGATCCTGCCGACTGCCTGCCCAAGTCCGACCCGCGGATGATCACCGACTCCCAGTCCAACTGGGCGGCCGACCGCCGTACCGCCCTGGCCGTGTCCGACCCGGCCGTGACCAACGCGATCCCGGTGCAGGGCCTGACCAACAAGTGGCCGTTCAACGCGCAGCCGAAGAGCTACCCCGTCTGGGACGACGTGAGCAAGACCGCCCCTCCCGCCGACTACGTGGGCAACGTCAACGTCCAGGGGGTCAACTGCCGGCAGTACCACCAGGTGATCACGCAGGTGCCGATCGACCTCGGCAACGGGATCAAGGGCCTCTACAGCCTCGACGAGACCTACACGATCGACCAGCGCACCGGGAAGATCATCGACCAGAAGCTGCACGACCTCCGGACTCTCAAGGACGGCGGCGACACCGCCCTCGACCTGAACGCGGAGTACACCGCGCAGACCATCTCCGACAACGTCCAGACCGCCAAGGACGGCGCCGCCCAGCTCAAGCTGATCGAGACCACCCTGCCGCTGGTCGGTCTGGTCGTCGGGCTGATCTGCCTGCTCGTCGGTGGTGCGCTGCTCCTGCTGCGGCGCGGCTCCGGTTCGAGCGAGGCGGCTGCCAGGCCGGTCGAGCTGTCGAAGTCCTGAGTCGACTCAGCCCGGCAGGTCGGCGGCGAAGATCGCCGTACCCGGAGTGAGCCGGCCTCTGACCCGCGACCAGCCGCCCCAGACCCGGTCATGGCCCTCCGGCCACTCCGGCTCCAGCAGGGCGACGATCCGGAACTGGTGGCCGGCCAGCACGGCAACCCAGTCGCCCAGCGTCCGGTGGTGCTCGACGTACGCGACCCGGCCGGTCTCGTCGTCGACCTCGACGTACGGCGTCCGGTCCCAGTAGGACGAGACCGCGGTCAGGCCGGCCGCGGACGGGTCGTCGGGAAAGCTCCACCGGGTCGGATGGGTGACCGAGAACGCGAAGCGTCCGCCAGGCCGGAGCACGCGGGCGACCTCGCGGACAGCGTCGTCGATGTCGGCGACGAACTGGAGGGCACCGAAGCTGCAGAACACCACGTCGAAGGTCGCGGCGCCGAACGGCAGCCGGGTCGCCGTACCGAGGACCGACGGCACGGTGACCCCCGACTCCTCGTCGAGGCGGCGGGAGTGCTGGAGCTGGCGCAGCGACAGGTCGAGACCGACCGAGCGACCCTGGTGCAGTCTCACCCACCGGGAGCACTGCCCGGCCCCCGAGCCGACCTCCAGCACGTCCTTGCCGGCGACGTCGCCGAGGACCCCGGCGTCGTCCTCGGACAGTCCCTCGGGGCCCCAGACGAAGCCGGTGTCGCCGAGGAAGTCGCCGTGCGTCGCCTGGTACTCGTCGGCATAGCGGTCCCAGTCGGGCCCGTTGGCCCGGCGCGACTCGGCCTCGTCGACAGGCCGGCGCTCCACGCGGACGCGCTGCGGTAGGTGGTCCGCCACGCTGTCGAGACTAGTGGGTGTGGCAGCGTGAGCCCGTGGACACCTCCGGCCTGACTCCGCTCTCCGGCGGCTGGTCGGGGGAGACGTTCCTGGCCGAGGCGGGTGGGGAGCGCACCGTGGTCCGCATCTACACGCCGGGGCGACGCGACGACGCCGCGCCCGAGATCGACGCGGCCGTGCTGCGGCTGGTCCGCGGCCTGGTGCCGGTGCCCGACGTCCTGGAGGTACGACGTGGGGAGGCCGCCGCGGACCGGCCGGGCCTGCTGGTGTCGACGTTCCTGCCGGGCCGGCGCGGCGACCTCGTGCTGCCCGGCCTCGACGGCGCCCGGCAGGCGGTGCTGGGTGCCCGACTCGGCGGGCTGGTCGCCGACCTGAGCGGGATGCCCACCCTGCGGGCCGGGATGTTCGTCGACCCAGCGCTGACGGTCGGTGACTTCGGGATGTCCGGCGGGCTGCCCGGCTACGTCGAGGACCATGCGGCGGCGTTGGGCTGGGACGCGGCGCTGCTGGCCCGGCTGCAGGACCTGGCCGACGAGGCGCAGGGCCTGCTCGACGCGGTGGGCCGCACCTGCCTGGTGCACTCCGACGTCAACCCCAAGAACCTCCTCGTCGACTCGACCACCCTCGAGGTGACCGGGCTGCTGGACTGGGAGTTCGCGCACTCGGGCCATCCGTTCACCGACCTGGGCAACCTGCTCCGCTTCGACCGGCAGGCGTCCTACGCCGACGCCGTGCTGGGAGCCTGGTGCGAGCGCCGCGGCGGGACTCCGGGAGAGGCGCTCGACCTGGCCCGCGCGGCCGATCTCTGGGCGCTCGTCGACCTGGCCGCACGAGCCGGTGACAACCCGGTGGCCGACCGCGCCGCCGCGCTCCTGCGCGCGATCGCGCGCGCGGGCGACCTGCACGCCGTACCCGCCGGTTGGACGCAGGGTGGCGACCCCGCCTAGAATTGCCGGGCGCCAGAAGTCTGCCTACGTCCCGGACGGAGCGGACACCGGCTCGCTATCTCTTCCGCGACTCAAGTCTCGAGCTTGGACGCGGGCCTTCTGCGGTAGTGAAACAGGCTTCGCGCGTGCCCGCACAACTCCATCCACTCAAAGGTCCTCTTACCCTTATGACAAGCAGTACCGCCTACCTCTCGGAGATCGACGCGCCCCAGGTGGCCGTCAACGACATCGGCTCCGAGGAAGACTTCCTCGCCGCGATCGACGCCACCATCAAGTACTTCAACGACGGTGACATCGTCGAGGGCACCATCGTCAAGGTCGACCGGGACGAAGTCCTGCTCGACATCGGCTACAAGACCGAAGGCGTGATCCCCTCCCGCGAGCTGTCGATCAAGCACGACGTCGACCCCAACGACGTCGTCAACGTCGGCGACAAGGTCGAGGCCCTGGTCCTCCAGAAGGAGGACAAGGAAGGCCGGCTGATCCTGTCCAAGAAGCGCGCCCAGTACGAGCGCGCCTGGGGCACCATCGAGCAGGTCAAGGAGGAGGACGGCGTTGTCGAGGGCACGGTCATCGAGGTCGTCAAGGGCGGCCTGATCCTCGACATCGGCCTGCGTGGCTTCCTGCCCGCGTCGCTGGTCGAGATGCGCCGAGTGCGCGACCTCCAGCCCTACGTCGGCCAGGTGCTCGAGGCCAAGATCATCGAGCTGGACAAGAACCGCAACAACGTCGTGCTCTCGCGCCG
>JAWWPM010000144.1:0-2542 GCA_033854915.1 Nocardioidaceae bacterium | reverse complement strand
AAGCCTTCGACGTTGATCGCCGTCCACTCCTCGCTCGACGCGTTGGTCAGCGTCCCGCGGATGACGATCGGACCGTGGTCGGGGATGTAGTCGGGGGTGATCGACCGGATGTGTGGCACCAGCGGCTGGGACGGATCCCGCGGCGCCGCGGCCATGGCGCCGGTGGTCAGGTGCAGCCCGGCCGGAGCGGGGGTGACCAGGACCGGGCCCAGCACGCCGAGCACGGCCGCGGTCGTCACTGTCAGGGCGCGCGGCAGCGACGACGGGCGGAGCACGGGGCGACTCTAGTGCGCCTGGTCACCCACACCGACGCACGCGCGGAGCCGACGCGGTCCCGGCCCGGCGCACCCCACTAGGCTCCGGAGGGTGCCCAGTCCTGTGTCCGGCGAGGCAGCTCGCCGGCCGCCGGGGTCCGTCCGGCTCGCCGACGCCCAGCGTGACGTCGCGGCCGAGCTCGACCGGATCGCACCCGTGCTCGACGAGCTCGGGGCCCGCTTCGGCTCGGCTGGCCACGAGCTCGCCCTGGTCGGCGGCCCGGTGCGCGACGCGATGCTCGGGCGACGCCACAACGACCTCGACTTCGCGACGTCGGCCCGGCCCGACGACATCGAGCGGCTGCTCACCGGCTGGGCGGACGCGACGTGGGACATCGGCCGGGCCTTCGGCACGATCGGCAGCCGCAAGGGGCCGTTCCAGATCGAGATCACGACGTACCGCTCGGAGAGCTACGACCCGACCTCGCGCAAGCCGTTCGTCGACTTCGGCGACTCGCTCGAGGGTGACCTGGGGCGACGGGACTTCACCGTCAACGCGATGGCGGTGCGGGTGCCGTCGCGGGAGTTCGTCGACCCCTACGCCGGCGTGGTCGACCTCGGCCACGGCCTCCTGCGGACTCCGAACCGGCCCGAGGACTCGTTCTCCGACGACCCGCTGCGGATGATGCGTGCGGCCAGGTTCGCCGCCCAGCTCGGCTTCACCGTCGACCCCGCGGTGGTGGCCGCGATGACCGCGATGGCCGAGCGGATCGGGATCATCTCCGCCGAGCGCGTGCGCGACGAGCTCACCAAGCTCGTGCTCGCGGCGTACCCCCGGCTGGGCCTGTCGCTGCTGGTGGAGACCGGCCTCGCGCAGATCGTGCTGCCCGAGCTGCCGGCGCTGATCCTCGAGAAGGACGAGCACCACCGGCACAAGGACGTCTACGAGCACACGCTGACCGTCCTCGAGCAGTCGATCGAGCTCGAGGACCGGCTCGGCGGGCCCGACTTCGTCTCCCGCTTCGCCGCGCTGATGCACGACGTCGGCAAGCCGCGCACCCGCCGCTTCATGGGCGACGGCACGGTGACCTTCCACCACCACGACGTGGTCGGGGCCAAGCTGACCCGCAAGCGGATGCAGGCGCTGAAGTTCTCCGGCGACGACACCGACGCCGTGGCGAAGCTGGTCGAGCTGCACCTGCGCTTCCACGGCTACGGCTCCGGGCAGTGGACCGACTCCGCCGTACGCCGTTACGTGCGCGACGCCGGCGACCAGCTGGCCCGGCTGCACGTGCTGACCCGCGCCGACTGCACGACCCGCAACCAGCGCAAGGCCGAGCGGCTGCGGCAGACCTACGACGACCTCGAGGAGCGCATCGCCCGGCTGTCGGAGCAGGAGGAGATGGCCTCGATCCGCCCCGACCTCGACGGCACGCAGATCATGGAGATCCTCTCGATCCCGCCCGGGCGCGAGGTGGGGGAGGCCTACCGCTTCCTCCTGGAGCTCCGACTCGACGACGGCCCCGCGTCGTACGACGTCGCGAAGGCTGCGCTGCTCGAGTGGTGGGCCGCGCGCGGCTGACCTGTGGAGTGCCGGACCGTGCGTCGGCGGGCACTGGTAGACAGGCCGGGATGACTCCCACGACGACCACCGACCGCGGCGCGGTCCGCGCCGAGGCCGAGCAGCACCTGCGCGCCCTGGTCGGCAGCGACGACGCCGTCCTCCGCGAGGACCAGTGGGCTGCGATCGAGGCCCTCGCGGTGCAGCGCCGTCGCTCGCTGGTCGTGCAGCGCACCGGCTGGGGCAAGTCGGCGGTCTACTTCGTGGCGACGCTGCTGCTCCGGGCCCAGGGCGCGGGGCCGACCGTGATCGTCTCGCCGCTGCTGGCCCTGATGCGCAACCAGATCGCGGCCGCCGAGCGGGCCGGCATCCGCGCGGTCACGATCAACTCCACCAACTCCGAGGACTGGGAGCCGATCCAGGCCGCGGTCCGGGCCGGGGAGGTCGACGTGCTCCTGGTCAGCCCCGAGCGGCTCAACAACCCCGGGTTCCGTGACGAGGTGCTGCCCCGGCTGGCGGCCACCTGCGGCCTGCTGGTCGTCGACGAGGCGCACTGCATCTCCGACTGGGGCCACGACTTCCGGCCCGACTACCGCCGCATCCGCACCCTGCTGGCCGAGCTGCCGACGGGCATCCCGGTGCTGGCGACCACCGCCACCGCCAACGCCCGGGTCAGCGCCGACGTCGCCGAGCAGCTGGGCTCCGACGTCCTGGTCTTGCGCGGTTC
>JAWWPM010000143.1:0-4298 GCA_033854915.1 Nocardioidaceae bacterium | reverse complement strand
AACCAGCTCTTCAAGGGTCTCGAGGGCAAGGGCAACCCGTGGAACATGTCGGCCACGGCCCGCATGGACTGGGCCAAGGGGCTCGACTTCGACGTCCCCGTCGTGGGCGAGGACCTCGAGTCGCTGGAGTCGGTCGACTGGCTGTTCTGGGTCGGCTGCGCCGGTGCCTACGAGGACCGCGCCAAGAAGACCACCCGCGCCGTCGCCGAGCTGCTCAACCTCGCCGGCATCTCCTTCGGCGTGCTCGGCAACGGCGAGACCTGCACCGGTGACCCGGCGCGGCGCGCGGGCAACGAGTTCATCTACCAGGGCCTGGCCCAGCAGAACGTCGAGACCCTCACCGAGCACAAGGTCAAGCAGGTCGTCACCACCTGCGCCCACTGCTTCAACACCCTGAAGAACGAGTACCGCGACTTCGGCCTCGAGCTCGAGGTCGTCCACCACACCCAGCTCCTCAACCGTCTCGTCCGTGAGGGCAGGCTCACGCCGGTCGCCTCCGGCGCGGGAGCTGCGAAGCGGACGATCACCTACCACGACCCGTGCTATCTCGGCCGCCACAACCAGGTCTACGAGCCGCCCCGCGAGCTCCTTCAGGTGCTGCCGGGCGCGTCGTACGTCGAGATGGAGCGCAGCGGCGAACGCTCGTTCTGCTGCGGCGCCGGCGGGGCGCGGATGTGGATGGAGGAGAGCATCGGGGAGCGGATCAACGTCAACCGCACCAAGGAGGCCGTGGGCACCGGTGCGGACCAGATCGCCGTCGGCTGCCCCTTCTGCCGGGTGATGCTCTCCGACGGGCTGACCTCGGAGCAGGCGCAGGGCCAGGCTCGCGAGGAGGTCGAGGTCCTCGACGTCGCGCAGATGCTGCTGGCATCGGTGAAGGGCGAGCCGGCGACCCGCGCCGGTCGTGCCGACTCCTCCGCTGCCACCGCTGCCGCCCCGGCCGAGCCGGAGGCGCGCAGCGAGGAGACCCGCGCCGAGCCCGAGCCCGGCGACGACACCCAGACCGAGGCCACCGTCACCGAGACCGCCGACGTCGGGCCCGCCGCCAAGGCCAGCGGCGGGTCGTCGCTCTTCGACGTCGATGCCGAGGAGCCCGCGGACGCCGAGCCCGAGTCCGCCGCAGCTGCCTCCGCCGAGGCGCCGGCGTCGCCCGTCGGGGGGTCGCTCTTCGACCTGGGCGAGGCCGAGACCGCAGCCGACCTCCCCACTGCCGCGGCGGGCCGCCCCGACGAGAAGACGCAGACCTCGGACGGCGGTTCGCTGTTCGACATCGCCGGGACCTCCCCGGAGTCCGAGTCGTCGACCACGAGCCCCGAGGGGCCGCAGGCCCAAGCCGCGTCGGAGCCCGCCCCGGCATCGCAGTCACCGGCGGCATCGCCGTCACCGGCGGCACCGGCGGGTGGGTCGCTCTTCGACCTGGCGGCGGAGCCGGAGACCGTCGACAGCGGTACGACGGAGTCACCCAGTGACACCGACGTACCGCCATCCCCCGAGCCGACCGCCGAGGTCCCCGCCGCGGGTGGCTCGCTGTTCGACATCGCCCCCACCGAGCCCGAGCCGGAGCACCATGCCGAGCCGGAGCACGAGGACGAGCCGGGGCAGGAGCCCGATCCCGCCGACGACAACCGACCGTCCGGTGCCGACGTGAGCGCCCTGGCCACCGCGGCCGCCGGCTCGGAGGCGGAGGAAGGCGATCCCGCCCCGTCGACCGAGCCGGAGCCGGAGGAGCCCGAGCCCGCGAAGCCCAAGCCCGCGACGGGTGCCGCGACTCCTCGTACGGACGTCGACATCGACGAGGGCGGCTCGCTGTTCGACCTCTGAGCAGCACCTGACATCACGTGACAACAGATTGATGTCACGAAAGACTTGACGTGACATCACAGTGATGTCAGGATGATGCACATGGACATCACCCCCTACGTCGACAGCCTCCGGAGCTCACTGGTCTCCGCGGCCGACTCCGCAGGAGACGAGACCCGCCAGGCAGCCGAACGGCTCACTTTCGCCCTCGACTCCAGCGCCCGGCTGGCGATCATGGAGGCGGTCTCACAGGCCGCCGCCGAGATCACCGCCGAGATGCCCAACGGCGGCGTCGACGTACGCCTCAACGGCCGCGACCTCGACTTCCTGGTGCACACCGCGGCCCCGACGCCGCCGCCTCCGCCGCCGCCCCCGGCCCCCGAGGACCTCGAGGACGGCAACCTCGCCCGGATCACCCTGCGCATCCCCGAGGCGGTCAAGGGCAAGGCCGAGGAGCGGGCCGCAGAGGCCGGCCAGTCGCTCAACACCTGGCTGGTCAACATCATCCGGATGGCCACCCGCGACGGCGCCATCAACATCGACGTCGACCTCTCGAGCATCCCGTTCTTCGGCCACGACCCCTTCGGCGGCTCGAAGGGACGCGGCAGCAAGCGCATGACCGGCTGGCTCTGAGCCCGCCTCACCACAACCCACCACATCCCGCACGGGGAGGGCCGCAGGCCGCTCCCTCGGCAGACCACACCCAACTCAGAAGTCAGCTCACGACGAGCGGCCACCCAGGAGGAACCATGAACCGCCAGTTCGAGACCCACCAGCCCATCGATCTCGTGATCGAGATCGGCAAGGGCCGGGTCCGCATCTCTGCGGCCGAGACCACCGAGACCACGGTCGAGGTCGAGGGTGCCGACGCCGACGAGGTCACGGTCACCTTCGAGGGCAACACGCTCCGGGTGATCGGGCCCAAGCACAACGGCGGCTTCTTCAGCAAGGAGAACTCCCTCGACGTGCGCGTCGCCCTCCCCACCGACAGCAACCTCGCGGTCAAGACCGGCAGCGCCGACATCGAGGTCGAGGGCCAGGTCGGCGCCGCGCGGCTCAAGACCGGCTCCGGCGACGTCGCCTGCGACACCTTCTCCGGTCCGGTCTCGATCGACACGGGCTCGGGCGACGTGGAGATCGCCGAAGGCCACGCCGAGGTCAACGTGAAGAGCGGCTCGGGCGACGTCTCGGTCGGCACCTGCGTGCGGGAGCTCAATGTCTCCACGGGATCGGGAGATGTCGAGGTCGGCACCGCCAACGCCCGCACGGTCGTCAAGACCGGCTCCGGCGACCTCCGCGTCGTCACCGCCAACGCCGACGTATCGCTGTCCACCGGCAGTGGCGACCTGACCATCGGTACGGCGCGCCGGGGCAAGGTCAGCGCCAAGGGCGCCAGCAGCGACATCCAGATCGGCATCCCGACGGGCACCCCCGTCTGGGCCGACATCAACACGGTCACCGGCCGGGTCCGCTCCAGCATCGAGAGCGTCGGAGCGCCCAAGGACGGCCAGGACCACATCGAGCTCGAGGCCCGCACCGTCAGCGGCGACATCACGCTGGCCGAGGCCTGATACCAACCACACCGAGAGGAGCATCGCCATGAACACCACCGTCATCGAGGCCCAGGCCCGCTACCTGATCGAGGACCGGATCCACCCGACGCACCGGCACCAGCCCACCGGCGTACGTCGTCGGCACCGCAAGGTCCGCCGTCTCAGCTGGCTGTGAACCCTTTCCCACGGCCCGCTGGAAGGAAGCCGATCGCAGGACACCTGCGGTCGGCTTCCTGCTGCGCGGCCGGCCGATCCAGGAGATCGACGCTCAAATGTCGGTGACGCGCACCCCGGCGTGCGCGTGGTAGCGGCGGTTGACGCTGATCAGGTTGGCGGTCAGCGCCTCGACCTGGTGCGCGTTGCGCAACCGCCCGCCGTACACACCGCGCATGCCGGGTACGACGTCCGCGAGCGAGGCCACGAGATCGGTAGCCTCGCGGACGTCGCCCAGCACCAGCACGTCGGTGTCGATCGAGGAGACCTCGGGGTCGTCGAGCAGGACGGCGCTGAGGTGATGGAACGCCGCCACGACGGTGGAGTCGCCGAGGATCGCCGCCGCCTCCTGGGCCGCTGAGCCGTCCGCGACGGCAAGCGCATAGGCCCCCTGCTTGTCGAAGCCGAGCGGGTTCACGCAGTCGACCACGACCTTGCCGGCCAGGGCCGCCGCCAGGGAACGGAGGAGGTCGGAGTGGCCGTCGTACGGCACCGCCACGACTGCGAGGTCGCACATCGTGGCGGCCTGATGGTTCGCAGCCCCCCGGACGTCGCCGCCCGTCGCCGCCGCGAGCTCGGCCGCGACCTCGGCGGCCCGCTCCGCCGAGCGGCTGCCGATGACGACCGCGAGGCCGGCGGTCGCCCAGCGGCGGGCCAGGCCGCGGCCCTGCGGGCCGGTCCCCCCGAGCACCGCGATGGTCGGCCCGGGCATCCTCGAGGTCATCAGATCGG